>NZ_JAYEEY010000078.1:0-511 GCF_035156415.1 Algoriphagus persicinus | reverse complement strand
CTATTGTATCCTGAGCGGGTAAATAAAGTGATCAACATGGCTTTGCCCTATCAAGCGCGTGGAGAAAGACCATGGATTGAGTTGATGGAAGAACTAGTGGGAGGAGACTTCTATTTTGTTCACTTCAATAGACAGCCTGGAGTAGCGGATGCTATAATGAATGAAAACGCATCCCGGTTTCTGCGTAACATATTCCGCAAAAACACACCTCAATCACCACCTGAGCCCGGAATGCTAATGATCAATCTTGCAAGAGCAGAAAGACCACTTGGGGAGCCCTTGATGGATGAGGACGAACTGGCTGTTTTTATCTCTGCTTTCGAATCATCAGGGTTTACAGGAAGTATAAATTGGTACAGAAACCTTGATAGAAACTGGTACTTACTGGCGGAGGCAAACCCGATCATTCATCAGCCGACCCTTATGATATATGGTGAACAGGATACGATTCCAAAGTCTGGAAATCTAAAAGATTTCGTTCCTAATGTGGATGTTGTTAGACTGGATTGTG
>NZ_JAYEEY010000077.1:0-572 GCF_035156415.1 Algoriphagus persicinus | reverse complement strand
CGAACTCATTGAATGCTGATCCGCAGTATTTGAGTGATACGGATCTGATAGCGAGTTCTCCTGCTTTGGCGAATGCAGGTTTCCAGTTACCCGAAGTTCCGGAGGACATCAACGGAGATTCCCGAAAGGCGACTCCTACTATCGGCGCGAATGAATATGATGCGGCAGCGCTGGTTCCGCTTTCAGGAATTTATACGATCGATCCATTGGGAACGGGAGAAAGGAACTTTAGCACGTTTCAGCAAAGCGTGGATGCGATGGTACTGAACGGTCTAGGCGGAGCTGTTACTTTTCAGGTAGCTGCAGGTACTTATACGGAGCAGATAGAGATTCCGGATTTATCTGGAGGATCAGCAAGCAATACGGTGACCTATGAATCAGCAACGGTAACTGCGGAAGATGTGGTGGTGACCTTTGCGGCAAGCACTTCTGAGATGAACTATGTGATCGGGTTTGACAATGCGAGTGATATCATCCTGAGAAACCTGAAACTGGTTGCTACAGGTACGACATATGGCAGAACGGTGGCCGCATGGAACCGTGCGGACAATCTGACGATAGAGGGCTGTATT
>NZ_JAYEEY010000076.1:0-578 GCF_035156415.1 Algoriphagus persicinus | reverse complement strand
TTGTTTTACCAGAACCGTTTTCTCCGATAAGGATGGTAATCCTCCTTCCAAGCTCAAGCTTTATATGATCTTTGGATCGGAAATTATCAAGAGATATGGTTTTTATAATCATAATTTAAACAGATGATCTTTAAATAAACAAATTATTAATCTAAAAAACAGGACATATTACCCAAGTATAATACTCCCCATTGCTTGGGCCAAAGATTGGGATTGTTAAGTAAAAGGGTTAAGGGTTAAAGTTGTTAATGGCTAATAAATTAAGCCTTTTAGGATCTCCCAAATCAGTTATATGGAGTTCATGTAATTTCTAACTTCATTTTTAACAGACAATTTTATTTCGTCCCAATCTATTGGAATATGCATTTTAGGGGTTTGATCCAAATCTGCATCATCAAAATAAGTAAGGCTTTTGAGGACTAGAAACTCTGAACCGTCTGAGAATTTTTTATTGTAAAACCCTATCATCTCAGAAAGAGAATACTTACTCAGTAAAAAATATAAATCGATAAAGTCTTTTTTACTCCCCCTTCCTGAAATAGCATTAAGCTTCATGGCTGCAATGTCTCTTTGATCAG
>NZ_JAYEEY010000075.1:0-908 GCF_035156415.1 Algoriphagus persicinus | reverse complement strand
GTTTAAATTATGATTATAAAAACCATATCTCTTGATAATTTCCGATCCAAAGATCATATAAAGCTTGAGCTTGGAAGGAGGATTACCATCCTTATCGGAGAAAACGGTTCTGGTAAAACAAGTATTCTTGATGGATTGGCGATAGGTTTAGGTGCTGTTCTTACTTATCTACCGGGTGTATCGGGGATCTCATTTCGTAAAACGGATATCAAACAAGAAAATAATCTTAAAGCCCCTTATACCAGAGTACGGATAGAGGCTGACAAGGGGGTGACATGGGATAGAACGGAAAGGCGTGACAAGAGTAAGTCCACGACGGAGCAAATTCCAACTGCGGTAGGGCTTCAAAGTCTCAGGAAATACCTAGACCAGTCAATTTTGGATCCTTTTAATGATTCTAAAAGCTTTGATCTGCCGATGTTTTCATACTATGGTGTTTCTAGGGCTCTGCTGGATGTACCGCTTCGTAGGAGAGGGTTTCCAAAGGCTCATGCTAGGTTTGAAGCTTTGGAAGGAGCACTTGCCGCTGATAGTAGGTTTAAATCCGCATTTGTTTGGTTCTATAATAAAGAAAATGAAGAACAACGCAAGCAACGTGAACTAAAGGATTTTGAATTTCAGCTACCTGAGCTTGAGACAGTAAGAAAAGCTATAATCAGTATCTTTCCCGGTATAAGCGATCCTCATATCAATCTTAATCCTTTAAAGTTTGTCGTCAAAAAGGATAAGGAAATACTGGACATTATGCAGCTCAGTGATGGGTATAAAACTCTACTCTCTCTGGTGATTGACTTGGCGATTCGAATGGCACTTGCCAATCCCCAAATGAAAAATCCTTTGGAAGCTGAGGCTGTGATCTTGATTGATGAAGTAGATTTACATCTTCATCCTGAGTGGCAGAGAAGAGT
>NZ_JAYEEY010000074.1:0-945 GCF_035156415.1 Algoriphagus persicinus | reverse complement strand
TAGAGGTGGCCATTTAACATCATATCAAATTCTGGATATATAATTTTTCAGCCTTAACCATTCTGTTGATCAGATTATGGAAAATGGTCTCTTTACTCTGAGACCGATTTGTTCTGTAGGAGAATTCACTAAGATAGCGATCAATGTGTCGTTTGCTGATCCAAGAATAAGTGGTTCTTAGCCATGTTTTCACTTTGTGGATCATGGTGTGAATGGCTTTGAAATTCAGTCCCAATTCACTCGGGACTTGCTTTATCGTGTATTCTTTGCCGATAGGACGATATCCTTTCCATTCGTCCGTGGTCACTTGGGCTATTTTATCAATGTGTTGATCAAAAATTGGACGGAGTGATTTGGCCGAAAAATCTTTGATCTGAAGTGCATAAAAGCGCTTTACTTTTCCTGCCTCAGTAAGCTCCACGGCACATACTACCTTCTTTTTCTTACCGCCGTAGCTCCTTCCGATGTGACCGGACTCCTGTCCTCCCACTACAAACTCATCCACATGAACTGATCCTTGAATAGGGTGCTTGCCACTGGATATCATACCTTCTCGTACTTTATGCATAAAACTCATTGCTGTTTTACGATTGATAGTGTATCGCCTGGAAACATACATTGCAGAGAGCCCTTTGGTCGTCGTACTCATTTCAAAACAGATGTGAAACGCCTTCAACATGCCGAATTTAACCTTATGAAACAGCGTGTCAGCACCAGCACTCTCAGTATCACTGCATTTATTACAGGTGCGTGCAAAGTCTTTCCTGATTTGACTACCCTTATGGCCGCATTTGCGACACGTATACCCATCTTTCCACTTAAGCTCAGCTAGGTATTTCTTGCAATCCAACTCGCTGTGGAAGCGTTGACTGAACTCTATAATCTCCTGACCTCGAAAAATATCCATTTCTTGCATTTTTAACAGTATAAATATATGCAATTATA
>NZ_JAYEEY010000073.1:0-1109 GCF_035156415.1 Algoriphagus persicinus | reverse complement strand
TTAAAGACTACATTTAAGTCTTGTTTTTCCACACCTCAAAGTACATATTTTGAGTAAAACAAGAAAGGCTAGCCGAGTAATCGACTAGCCTTTTAAACTATCTACTTTTGAGACAGCCTCAAACACGTTAGTTGTTATTTAAAAAAACAACGTGAAAACGATAAACGAAAAAATAGATAAGAAAGTAATTGACGAGTTGTTTGTGACCATTCCGACAGGAGCGGTTGATATGAGAGACGACCGAACTAAAGAAACTTGGTCGGTTGAAATAAATTCCTTTGAACTTTCTAAATTCCCAATAACACAGGAAATATATAGAGCATTGACAGACGAAAATCCTTCGACATTCAAAGGCGACAAATTGCCAGTTGAAACTGTTTCTTGGATTGATGCGGTGAATTTTTGCAATGAACTATCTGATTCATTGGGAAAAGATAAATGCTATACAATTGACCTATCAACTGAAAAAGTAACCTTAAATTCAAAAGCAAATGGATTTCGATTACCAAAAGAAGCAGAATGGCAGTATGCTTGTCAAGCGGGAGTCAAAGACATTAGATACGGATAATTGAATAAAATTGCTTGGTTTAAAGATAATTCCAATAATCAAACTCAAAAAGTTGGACAAAAGAAACCTAACGAATGGGGACTTTATGATATGTTGGGAAATGTTTGGGAATGGTGTTCAGACATATATGACGAAACTGTTTACGGAACTTACCGTGTTTTCCGTGGTGGCGGTTGGTGTGACCAAGAAAGGAGTATAATGGCAACAACTCGAAGAAGAAGTCATCCTTTTTCGTTCAAAATAGATGATTTAGGATTCAGAATTGCAAAGAACATGAATGAATAAAAACAACAGCAACAGCACCTAAGAAAACATGGGGCGGTCGGTGGTTTCCGAAAGTTCGGTTCTTCGTAGCTACCTGTATCACAGGCGGACAGTAAAGTGCTCCGATATGCCCCACGTTTCTTTGCTGCAAAACGGCAGTTCGTCTAAAAACCTTCATTTGGTTTAAACTGAGGCCTTTTTGTTGGTTATTTCGCTTGATTTTAGGCCGCTCTTTGAAAACTGCCTGAATGCCAGTCAAAATTCTTGGGTTTGGATT
>NZ_JAYEEY010000072.1:0-1165 GCF_035156415.1 Algoriphagus persicinus | reverse complement strand
TTGTTTTACCAGAACCGTTTTCTCCGATAAGGATGGTAATCCTCCTTCCAAGCTCAAGCTTTATATGATCTTTGGATCGGAAATTATCAAGAGATATGGTTTTTATAATCATAATTTAAACGGATGATCTTTAAATAAACAAATTATTAATCTAAAAAACAGGACATATTACCCAAGTATAATACTCCCCATTGCTTGGGCCAAAGGTTGGGATTGTTAAGTAAAAGGGTTAAGGGTTAAAGTTGTTAATGGCTAACAAATTAAGCCGTTTAGGATTTTCCAAATCAGTTATATGGAGTTCATGTAATTTCTAACTTCATTTTTAACAGACAATTTTATTTCGTCCCAATCTATTGGAATATGCATTTTAGGGGTTTGATCAAAATCTGCATCATCAAAATAAGTAAGGCTTTTGAGGACTAGAAACTCTGAACCGTCTGAGAATTTTTTATTGTAAAACCCTATCATCTCAGAAAGAGAATACTTATTCAGTAAAAAATATAAATCGATAAAGTCTTTTTTACTCCCCCTTCCTGAAATAGCATTAAGCTTCATTGCTGCAATGTCTCTTTGATCAGCCAATCGCAGATTTTCAAGATTCAAGGAAGGATACAACCAAGGATACCGATAATTTACTAAATCAACTTTTATCCCATCGACAGTGTAGATAAGAATATTTTTACTTTTTTTCAAAATCTGCACTNAGGATACCGATAATTTACTAAATCAACTTTTATCCCATCGACAGTGTAGATAAGAATATTTTTACTTTTTTTCAAAATCTGCACTTTACCTAGGCTAGATAAAAAATCCGACACTTCCAGCTCTTCTAATTCTGCACAACCAAAAAGATCAATGTCTATCGACTCCCTATGCCCGATTTGCAAAGCGAGGCTTGTCCCGCCCACCATATAAAACTCTCCGAAATAGGGATTATTCATCAAGGCAGTCAAGATTTCCAGAAGTTTTGGGCTAACTGTTTGTTGGTATAGCATCTAAAATTCGTTCTTTTTAAATCAAACAAGACACAAAGGAAAGAAAGTGTCACCTCATCCATTGATCGAATTGTCACAACAATCTTTTTTATCTCATCTTGTCCATAAATTTTTTTAAGACTTTTCCAATCATTCAAGTTCCCATATTCCAACACCCTTTCCACCAGCCA
>NZ_JAYEEY010000071.1:0-1259 GCF_035156415.1 Algoriphagus persicinus | reverse complement strand
CAAAGCAATAGGATTTGAGTGTTTTTAAAGTTGCCCTGTTGTGGTGGTTAAGCGCAAAATGCCTGAATAGACTCATTAGGTTGTAGGCTACCATAATGAACCTGAATGAAGCCTCAGTTCCCCAAAAATCCTGTAAACAAAAGCTCTCAAGGCCAAAATCATCCTTGAGTTCCTTGATTCTGTTCTCACAATCCGCTCTGGTATTGTAAATGTTCCATATTTGATCCAGTGGAAGATCAAGATTGGTTACATAGCAGCTGAAGCGATAGCCCGGTAGATCTTCGAAAAGCATTTTACCTCCCGATTTTGGCCGGATTTCTACCTGTTTCTTAACAATGATATACCTTCTGGTCTTCCCTTTCTCATGGGAGAACTTCATTTCATTAAGTTCGATGCCCTTGGCCAGCTCCACCCAGTCTCCAAGTCCCCATATTTCACTCTTCACATTGGGATACATTTTTACAGCCATGATATAATTATGCTGCTCCTGTTCCAGGTAGCTGAGTAATTCCTCGTTGTAAAATCCACTGTCGGCCCTTACAAGACCTATCTTTTTACCTTTGAGTGCCTGATCAAAAGTCTCCTGCATAAAGAGTTTGCAGCTGCTGCTGTCGGCGGTATTGCCGGGCCTCAACCAGGCGTTGGCCACCATTCTGGTCTGGCCGACAAAGGCCATCAGGGGATGGTGGGAATTCCTGCCGCGTTTATTGGGATTGTATCCTTTTGCGCTTCCTTCCTGTTCTCCGTAGCGGGTGATCACGGTGCTGTCAAAATCAACCGTGATGTTGTCAACACCGAGTTGGTCAAAAAACCAGTTTTGAAGAACCGGGAAAACCTCTGTGTTCCTCTGCTGGGAAAATTTACCAAAAAACCGACTGTAGGTGCTCTGGGACGGCATCTGTTCCAGACCGAATATCGACTGGAGAACTTGGTCATACCTTAACCAGTCACAGTGGACATAGCGGCTGGCTCCTGTCCAGATGCTCAGCCAAAATGAAGTGACAATATCAGTGGGATCATACCCCCGGTTGGAACCGGGCTGGGGTAAATCAAGGCTACTCAGGTACTCCTTTATCTTTGTCTGATCAAGAAATCTTTTCATCAGACTCATCCCGCCAAATGGGGTCACTGGCTTGTCTGAATATTCGATAGGAAGATTAACCATTTTGGTGAATGTTGATCCTGTTAAAAATCCCCTTTTTTATCCTCCATTCAAACAATTATCAATGTTTTTCTATTCCTAATGCATAATCACGGTT
>NZ_JAYEEY010000070.1:0-1276 GCF_035156415.1 Algoriphagus persicinus | reverse complement strand
GTATGCGTCCGACAAAACCATATTGATATAGGAGTTCTAAATATATAATGTTGCAGGATGAAAAAGATAAGCAACGAAGCGTATTATTCCCTGTATTGTAAATGGCAGGAATCCGGTCAGAGCAAGGCAACCTTTGCCGCATCGGAAGGCATCCCGAAAGCAACCTTCTATTATTGGTGTAAGAAGTTTGACGCCGATTCGGTCACTACAGCTTCCCCTTCCCCGTTTTCGATTATTCCGATGGATCATATCACGGCAAGTCCTGTCGCCAGGATCAGTTATCCCTCCGGAGTCAGTGTGGAACTGTTTGGGGTTGTGGACGTGGTAACTGTCCGTGAGCTGGTGGGCTGATGCTGGCCCTGTCCAGCTCTGTGAGGTACTTCATGTACCATGAGCCAACTGACATGCGTTTTGGGATCAACTCGCTTGCCGGGCTTGTCCGAAATAAACTTGGTTTTGACCCGATGAACGGAGACGTATTTGTTTTTATCGGCAAGCGATCCAACCAGATCCGCTTTCTGCAGTGGGACCGGGACGGTTTTGCCATGTACATCAAAAAGCTTGAACAGGGTACTTTTGAACGTCCTGCACTATCGGGAAACGCTGTCACAAGCAGTCAGCTCAGTCTGCTGTTACAGGGGGTAAGGCTAGTTTCGGTGAGCTTCAGAAAGCGTTATGACCCCTTAAAAAGAGACTGAAAATAGTCTGTTTATTTTGAGCTAAAAGTGGCTTTAAATACTTATTAAGGCACTTTTTTACCTATATTTAGGTCATGGAAAACAAGGAGACGGACTACAAGAAACTGTATGAAGAGACCTTGTTGGTGCTGTCCGAAAAAGAAGAGGCTCTTGCTGAAAAAGAAGGGANTTTATTTTGAGCTAAAAGTGGCTTTAAATACTTATTAAGGCACTTTTTTACCTATATTTAGGTCATGGAAAACAAGGAGACGGACTACAAGAAACTGTATGAAGAGACCTTGTTGGTGCTGTCCGAAAAAGAAGAGGCTCTTGCTGAAAAAGAAGGGATTCTTGCTGAAAAAGACCATGTGATCGCCAATCTGGGTTTTGAGCTGGATAAACTCCGCAGGTATATTTTCGGGTTTAAAAGCGAGAAACGCAACGGCAATACAGGGGACAACCAGATGGGTCTTTTTGTACTCGGTGTGACCCAGTCAGTACAGGAAGAGCTGTCCTGCTCGGTGGAGCAGCAGAAACCAGCCCCGAAGAAACGGGCCAAAGGAACTGGCCGTATGAGTCTGCCTGAAGAGCTGACCAGA
>NZ_JAYEEY010000007.1:0-183184 GCF_035156415.1 Algoriphagus persicinus | reverse complement strand
CCAATAAACAGGTCTTGAAAATCTCTTTACCAGTCAAAAAAAGACCCTGGATGGATGGCATCTTCTCCCAAATTCAGAATCTAAGCCCCCCTTTTAATTATTCTAATGCATAATCCGGGTTAAAAAATAAAACCCCGCTCGATTGCTCAAGCGGGGCTAGTTTATAGAAAGTTGGTTTAGCTTATAGGCTAGTTACGTATCCTTCAAATCCTGATGCAGTTTTCACTTTAAAGTTGATACCTGCTTCACTTACGCTTTCGATAGCGTAGATTTTATGAAGTCCTTGAGGATTATCGATTTTCTCAGTGTGGATCAATTTGTCACCGTCGTAGATCATTACTTCGATGTCCTTCGCCTCTAGGTTGCTTACAAGCAATCTGTATTTGTTGTCTCCCATTGGAGAAACTCTAGAGTATACTGTTGGAGCCTCTGTTACGAAGTTGTTGAAAGTAGCAGTTCTCAATACGCCAGAAGCGTCCGTAACTTCAATAGAGTAACTTCCTTGAGGAAGAGCTTTAAGATCATACTTTTTAGCAAAAGCTTCATCTTTGTTAATTCTGTCTCTTAAGATCAGACGATCTTCAGAATCTGTGATTTTTACAATCACTGTTCCTTGTGGTGCTTCATTAAAGGATACTGCTACCTTAGTAGTTTCAGTTTTTCTAATTAGAACTGATGTACCTTCTGATTTGGCAAGTGCTCCTGCAGCGATCCCCGCTACAAAAAGCAATGTGAATAATTTTTTCATTTTAATAATTGGTTTGAATAGGTTCTAAATCTTGTGTAACCGCCAGACGGCTGATCCGTCTCTGGGTGGGGTATTTTGGGCTACAGTTTTTATCGGGTTAGCCGATTGGTTTGTTATTATGATTCAAAGGTACAACGGAAAACATCAATTGCAAATACTTCAATATAAAAAGAGAATTGTTAATGATTTGGTAATAAACCCCTTTCAATATTATTGTATTAATAAAATACTCCTGCAATCGATAGCGTAAGTCATTGTATTTCGACTTTTAAGGGTTTATCGGAATATTTATCTGATATTTTAATTTATACAAAATATAATAACTATTATTTAAGAGTATTTCTAAGAAATTCCAATGGAAATTTTGTGAAAAAAAATTTTAATTTTTTTTAAAATGATTTTCGTGTAGAGGTTAATTCAATCCAAATTGAATAATATTAACTCATTTTGGTCAAGATTACTATACTATTTTTACCCTGTATTTATAAAAAGAACAAAAAATATAGGTCTAGAATCAATTTTCTAAACCTATATTTAGAATTACTACAAAAAGTGAAATTCGTAATATATGGGGTTTTTATAAGCATTTTAATTTCTGCCCTTATAATTGGCTGCTTTTGCCACTAATTCCTGGTCAAATGTACCCTTCAATTCAACTACCATCAGATCACCATCCTCACCTCCAACCAGCACAACTAAATCCGAAATCGTATTGCCTCCTTTGGAGTAAACCATCACTCCGCCTTTTTTCCCTTCTGAGGCTTCCATGAGTAAATCATACCGTTCTTTCTCTAGTCCTTTCTGTAGTGCTTTGTATTCTAGTCTTGCATCATCTATATGGTCGGGCAGAGTGAAGAAGTTTAGTTTTTCAATTGACTTCGCTACAGTCGCCATATCATTTTTATCGATATCGATTTTGAAGCCATTGGCAAAGTTCATAAAATTTCCCCCCAGCTCCATGTGGAAGAAGTCATCATCACTTTTATATTTCTCATAAAGCGCTTTGACGCTTTTGCTCTGTGCTTGAACAGCGATCACTGCTCCGATTAATGTTAAGGTTAGAATTAGCTTTTTCATAGTAGTATAATAGTATTGATTTATGTGCTTTTTATGTTCGATCATTGAGTGCCTCGTATTTCGTCTGTCTTAATACTTAATACTTGATACTTTTTACTTAATTATTTGATTCCTTTTGGCCCCTTACTTCCTTTTCCGTACAAGTCCATCCCCGGGATATCAGTCTTCTCAGCAAGTAGGTTCAAATCTTCATAAGTGAAATTGCCCAGCATAGATAGTAAAGTGAAATCACCTTTTTCCCCTGAGATCATCATCAGTTCTTTGACGAGGCCTCCTTCTTCACGAACCATAAACTTAAGGCTACTCTCTTTGTCTTGTATATCCATCAAGTCCTCGTATTTATTTCGGGTAAGTGTGCCCATAGCTTCCTTATAGAAAGTCATTCCGTCAACCTCGTCTGAGGAAAGAATCCGAATGCCCTTCACCTTCTGAATCAAAACACCGAGATCCTCGGAATCCTGATCCGTGCCTGCATTGCTTTTCAGAAAACCTCCAGCCATCTGCATCATCTTCGGGCTGATATATACCCTAGAAAAGCGATCATCATCCATGTATTTGGAGAAAAAGCGCTGAATGGCATCATCCTGAGCTTGCGCCTTTATGACAATGGCGAATAGCAAAAGCGGAATTAATAGAAATTTTTGCATGGCTTATTTAATTATATGGTTGCCAAATAATTGGTTGGTTGTATTCAGGTATTTCAAGTCATTCATCAGAGTCATTTGCTCCTGTCCCTTGGAGAGGTTTGTCTGTATGAGCGCAAATGCCTGCATCACTTCCATGTAAGCCTGTTGTTCAGCTTGCTTTTGCTCATATACTGTCCATCCCCAGGCAGATCCGACAAGGATTGCCACTGATGCCGCCCAGCTCATCCAATTTCTGGTTCTGATCGGGACGGTTTTAGTTGGCATTTTCAAGCTCGGCTCTTCATTAGAGATATCTCTTAAGCTTGAAAACAAAGCTTTCTCATCCTCATACCCCTCAGCATTCTGAAGTAAACGCCTAAGTTCATGCTCTTCGGCCAGGCTGCTCTCAGCTTCCCAGTACTTTTCGAGTAATTCGTCTATTCGCTGGATCATTTGGTTGACTTTTGGTTGAGCATCCGCTCTCGAATGCTTTTTCTGGCTCGGTGAAGGTTTACTTTCACTTGTTCCAGACTTATATCTAGGTGCTCGGTTATTTCCTCGTAACTCAATCCTTCCACTTCTCTCAGGTGGAAAATCTCCTGCTGTCGCAAAGGCAACCCCTTCAGAAGATTCATCACCTGTCTCACCGAGTCTTTTGTGTCCTCCGAAGCAGATTCCTCCATTTTCAATTCTTCCAATCCATCAAGAGATTCCAGCTTCTTGTTCTGACGAAAGTGGACCAAGACTTCATTTTTTAGACTTTTGACCAGCCAGCCAGCAAGATTTGGATGATCCCGCAGCTCATCCTCCCTTGCAAAGGATTTCTCGAAGACATTCTGAAGCAAATCTTCAGCGAGGGAACGATCCCTCACCCAGAGATAACCCAGCCTGTAGAGCCTGCCTCTTTGCGGCCAGATATGTGCTTCAAAAAATGACTTCATTTAATACGGTAATGCATGGAAATGGGGAATGTTACATTTGCGAAGAAAAAAAGTAAAAGTTTTTAAACTTACCCAAAAAAAGGAGAGCTAAAGAAGCTCAATAATTTATAGGTTGGTTGGACGGACTAGCTATACTAAATTGCTTCTAAATTAGCGATGGAAATAGTAGGCATGCCTACTATTTCTTAATTTGCCTATCAGGCATCCAAAAAATGACTCAATATCTTATGATAAAGCAATTGATGCAACAATGAGTAGGGGTTATACATATGAGTTAAAAAGAGGGGTGACTGTTCCGGTTTTCTGTTCAGAACATGAGACTATGCCCTCTGCGAAGTCTTTGTGCTCTGTGTGGTTGAAAAAACGCACAAAAAAAGCCCTGAATTTCTTCAGGGCTGGTGGTGATAAGTGGACTCGAACCACCGACTCACGGATTTTCAGTCCGATGCTCTACCAACTGAGCTATATCACCTTGTTTGTAAAGTGATGCAAAGGTAGATATTTGAGTATTTGAAGCAAGTCATTTTAGAAAAAAATATAGACTAAAACCCAAGAAACACGCTAATATCGTCATTATGAGCTTTTTACCACAACTTATATTTTTGATCCTTTTGGGCGCTGCTAGCTTCTTTTTGATCAAACGAATCAGATTTCTGCGCAGAAATATTCTTCTAGGCAAAGCAAAGCAAAGGAATGATCATCCAGAGAAGCGTTGGCAGACAATGGCATTAGTGGCTTTTGGACAAAAGAAAATGTTTAAGCGTTTGCTCCCGGCATTTCTACACCTGATGGTTTATGTTGGTTTCGTGGTTATCAATCTGGAAGTACTGGAATTTGTTCTGGATGGTATTTTAGGAACCCATCGACTCTTTGCCCCGATATTGGGAAGCATCTATACGGTGGCAATGAATGTATTTGAATTTCTTGCCGTGGCAGTTCTTCTTTCTTGTGTCATATTCCTCATTAGGCGGAATGTGATCAAAGTTCCTCGCTTCACAAAGCCGGAAATGAAGGGCTGGCCAGCCATGGATGCCAATATTATTTTGGTAATAGAAATCGTGCTAATGATCGCCATCCTGAAAATGAATGCTGCTGATCAGATTCTAGCTTCAAGAGGAGTGGGGCATTACATCGTATTGGGAGACTTGTTCTTCAGTGGGCTGTTTCATCCATTATTTGATAGCTTTAGTTCTGAGTTTTTGATCTTAGTGGAGAGAGCAGCATGGTGGTTTCATATTGTCGGTATTTTGGCATTCGCTATTTATGTGACCTACTCTAAGCACTTACATATTTTCTTGGCCTTCCCCAATNTTTGATCTTAGTGGAGAGAGCAGCATGGTGGTTTCATATTGTCGGTATTTTGGCATTCGCTATTTATGTGACCTACTCTAAGCACTTACATATTTTCTTGGCCTTCCCCAATACCTGGTATTCGAATTTGAAGCCTAAAGGAGAAATGGAAAATATGCCTACAGTCACCAATGAAGTGAATATGATGCTTGGAATTCCGACGGATACACCTGCTGATCCTCAGGCTGAAATCGGCAGATTTGGTGCCAAAGACATCAATGATTTGAGTTGGATCAATGTGATGAATGCCTATTCCTGTACGGAATGTGGTAGATGTACGGCTGAATGTCCTGCAAACTTGACAGGGAAAAAGCTTTCTCCGCGCAAGATTATGATGGATGTGCGTGATCGGGCTGAGGAAGTTGGTAAGAGCCTGGACACAGGCGGCAAAGGTCTTGAGGATGGGAAATCACTTTTGGGTGATTACATCACTAAGGAAGAGTTAAACGCCTGTACCAGCTGTAATGCTTGTGTGGAAGCTTGTCCTGTGAATATTGATCCACTTGCAATCATCCTGGAAATGCGCCGCTATGTGGCTATGGAAGAATCCGGGACACCAGCGCAGTGGAACGCTATGTTCCAAAATATGGAAACTAGCTTTGCTCCTTGGAAATTCAGCCCCGCTGATCGATTCAATTGGGCAGAGAAAGTGAAAGATGAGGAAATTCCAAATTGAAAAATTTAAAATTACACGATCACGAATTGTAAGAGGAAAAAGTAACAATGAAATGGTAAAAAATAGCGTCAAGGGTACTTCGGTCATCCGTCATCGGTCTTTCAGCCTATCAATCAAAGAAAATAAGTTTACTGGCATAATAGCGGATAAACCAAAAACTAATCACCATGTCTACATATAAAGTACCAACCATGGCCGAGATGGCCGGCAAAGGAGAAAGTCCAGAAGTCCTGTTCTGGGTGGGCTGCGCCGGATCATTTGATGAGCGATATAAAGCAGTCACGCAGGCTTTTGTGAAAATCCTGAATACAGTGGGTGTTAGCTTCGCTGTCCTTGGCCCCGAAGAAGCCTGTACCGGAGATCCTGCAAGACGTGCCGGGAATGAATTTCTTTTCCAAATGCAAGCAGTAGCAAATATCCAGGTGATGAATGGATACAACATCAAAAAAGTAGTCACTGCCTGTCCACACTGCTTCAATACCATTAAAAATGAATACCCAGCTTTGGGCGGCAATTACGAAGTGATTCACCATTCCCAGTTTCTCCAGCAGCTGATCAATGATGGTAAAGTAGCACTGAAAGGTGGAGGGGAATTTAAAGGAAAGAAAATCACCTTCCACGATTCCTGTTATCTAGGCAGAGCAAACAATGTGTATGAAGCACCAAGAGATGTCATCAATGCCTTGGATGTAGAACTGGTGGAGATGAAGCGCTGCAAGACCAAAGGTCTTTGTTGTGGTGCAGGCGGAGCACAGATGTTCAAAGAACCTGAGCCAGGCAAAAAAGATATAAACGTGGAGCGTACTGAGGAAGCCTTGGCCACTGGAGCCAGCACAATTGCTGTAGGTTGTCCTTTCTGCCTTACCATGATGACAGATGGAGTGAAGAATAAGGAGAAAGAAGCTGAAGTGAAGGTCTATGATCTGGCTGAAATGATCGCCAAAGACATGGGGATTTAAGTTTTTTGTATGAATCAATTTGACCCTTTTTGCCGTTAGGTAGAAAGGGTTTTTCTTTGGCATTAAGTAATACTATATATTATGTACGTTCAGTTTAAAGATATGTCAGAAGATTCACGGGTTTGGGTTTACCAAGCCACGCGTCAATTTTCTGAGCAGGAACAAGATTTAATTGCCAACAGGCTATTCATCTTTTGCGATGGCTGGAATACGCATGGCAATAGAATGCCAACATCATTTAAGATCTTAGATAATCATATCGTTGTATTGGCGGTGGATGAGACAGGTTTGGGGGCGAGTGGCTGCTCTATTGATAGTTCGGTGAGGACTTTGCGAGAGCTGGAAAATGAAATAGAAAACAACATCACGGATCAAGGCAAGGTGACATTTAAATCCGATTCGGGTGAAATCAGCGTAGCTTCTGCTTTAGGAATCAAATCAAAAGTCACTTCTGGAGAGATCAATTCTCAAACACTCGTGATCAATCCTCAGGTGCAAAGCAAAAAAGACTTGGAAAGTGTGTGGATTTTGGCAGGGAATAGCTGGCTGAACAGATACTTTCCAAATTAATTTAGTAATATTCAGCATTGATCATCAATCGCCCTTTCAGATGAAATCGAGCATGACGCAAGCGACACACAGAGGGATGATTTTAACCTGCGAGATTCTCCCGATCCGCCGCGGCGGACAGGACAGGCTATCCCGTTTCCTTCGTCACGGGACAGGTTATGGCCTTTAATAGACAAATTATAATCATATGAAAAACCATTTTTTGTGGATTTGTGCTATACTCATCTTAGGTGTAAGCTCATGCAAGAGTCTTCAGGAAAAAGGAAATGAGCAATTTCTTTCCGGACAGTACCAATATGCCATCAATTCTTTTTCGCAGATCTTGACAGATGATCCTGAAAATATAGAGGCAAATCAGGTTATTGCAGAGAGCTATCGGCTTTCAAATAGAATAGAAGATGCCACTCCTTATTATCAGAAGTTGGTCGATGAAGACCCCACTTTCGAAAGTTATTATCGGTTAGGCCTGAGTTTGAAAGCACAGGATAAAGACGAAGAGGCAAAGGAAGCTTTCGAAAAAGCAAAGGGCTACACACAGGATGAAACCTATTTGGCAGAGACGCAGCGTCAGTTAGAGGCAATTAAACTAAAGCAGGGAATAGAAGATTATTGGCCATATCATGTTTTGGTCAACTACAAAGATCTCAATACGGCAGGCCCTGACTATGCTCCTGTAGTCAATGAAGACTTTCTTTATTTCACTTCGGGGCGGCAGGCAAGCGGACTTTACCCTGCAGATGGCTCACCTTACACTAAATTATTCCGGGCAAGAGCAGATGGAATCCGCGTTGACGTCAGTGGAACTCAGGCTCTTCCTGAATTCAAAAATGAAGAGGGGCTGAATCAGGCCGCCATTGCCATCAGTCCAGATGGCAATACCATCATCTACGCACGAGGAAATTCTACGTCAGAGAAAGATCTACCTGAAACAGCACTTTTTGTGTCTTACTTCAGAGGAGGTGGTTTCACCCAGCCAATTTGGATGCCGGTGAATGAAGACGATACCTGGTGGAATTCTACGCCTGCTTTTTCAGTAAATGGGGAAGAATTATACTTTTCTTCCAATAGGCCGGGAGGTTTTGGTGGAATAGACCTGTATAAAGCAACTAAATTGGCAAATGGTGATTTTGGAAATCCTGTCAACCTTGGTTCGAATATAAATACACCTGGAAACGAGCTTTTCCCAAGGCCTGCGGCTGATGGTAAATTTTTCTTTTCATCTGACGGGCATCCAAGTTATGGAAAGCTAGACCTTTTTGTAGCTGAAAAAAATGAATCTGGTGCTCAGGTCATCAAAAATCTTGGAGAAAATTTCAATAGCACAAATGATGATTTTTCCCTTTTCTTCACAGAATATCCTAAAGCAGGTTTCATCTCATCCAACCGTGATGGCGGTATAGGTGATGATGATATTTATTTCTTTGAGGACAAAACTCCTAAACCAAAAATCATCAACGTTCTTCTCAATGTATTTACGAAGCAACGCGTGGCAGGCGAGGATGATGCAGTCCTGGAGCAAGCGAGAGTGGTCCTATACGACGAAAGCAGCAAGCAAGCAGGTGGTGATTTTTCCAATACAAATGGGCGAGTACGTTTTACGTTGACTCCTGACGCTGACTTTACAATCATCGCATCTAAGAGTGGCTATTTCTCTAAATCCATTCCTTACACCACCAAAGGAAAGACTCCTGATGTCTCCACACTTATTGAAGACGTAACCAATATTACCTTGGACACTACGATTGTATTGGATCAGCTAGTGCTGGATCGCTCTATTGTGCTTGAGAATATCTATTACGATTTGGATAAAGCTGAGATCAGGCCCGATGCAGCTGTAGAACTGGATAAATTGGTTCAGGTATTGAAGGACAATCCGGCTATCAGAATTGAACTAAGCTCGCATACAGATGATAGGTCTTCTGATGCTTACAATCAAAATTTATCTCAGCGAAGAGCCCAATCCGCAGTTGATTACATTGTATCTCAGGGTATATCTTCAGATAGGCTTGTCGCCAAAGGATACGGTGAAAGTCAGTTGATTATAGAAAATGCATCTACCGAAGAAGAACATCAAATTAACAGAAGAACTGAGTTTAAGGTAATTGAAATTAAAGAGTAAAATGAGCTAAGCTGATCTTCGCTTATATGATTATTGCTAAAGAACCTGGGTTATAGCTTCAAAGTAGCCCAGGTTCTTTTAGTATTATTGCTCCTTAAGTTTTCCAGCAATATCCCGCACGATTGTTTCGGCGTGCACCACACTGTTTTCGATAAAGAATTCCCGGGTATTCAATCCTCCGCACACCACTCCTGCTAGATAAACTCCAGGCACATTTGATTCGTGACTTAGCTCATTGTACTGAGGTTGGCATTTCTCGTCTTCACTAAGTTTTACGCCCAGTTGATTCAATAGCCCGAAGTTCGGCTTGTATCCTGTCATGGCGAGTACGAAGTCATTGTCAATGGTCACATCTCCCTCAGGAGTGGAGATCACCACTTCGTGTTCACGGATTTCCTTGAGTTTTGATTTGGTAAAAGCCTTGATAGACCCCTCTTTGATGCGGTTGACTATGTCTGGACGCACCCAGTATTTCACAGCCTGATCCACTTCATCGTCGAGTAAAACCATGCTAACTTCTGCTCCTTTGCGCCAAGTCTCCAAAGCAGCATCCACGGCAGAATTTGCTCCACCTACTACCACAATTTTTTGGTCGATAAATGGCCAAGGTTCTTTGTAGTAGTGATGCACCTTCGGCAAATCCTCGCCAGGAATGTTCATCAGATTCGGCAAATCATAAAAGCCCGTTGCCATAACAATATTTTTTGCCAGGTACATCGTCTTGGATGTGGTAACTTGGAAAAGTGCTTCTTTTTTCTCTAATGTCTTCACTGCTTCATATAGCTTGACTTTGAGATCAAAATGGGAGAAAATCCTGCGGTAATATTCCAATGCTTCGGTGCGATTGGGTTTATTTCCTATGGACATAAAAGGAATTCCCGCCATCTCTAATCTATCTGAGGTAGAGAAAAAAGTCATATTGATAGGGTAATTAAAAATAGAATTAGTGAGCGCCCCTTTTTCAATAATCACGTAGTCCAACCCTGCTTTTTTTGCTTCTATACCACAGGCCAGACCAATGGGTCCTCCACCGATGATCAGCATTTCGTATATCTTCGTCATTTGCGTTAAATAGGTTTTTCCAGCTGAAGCTGAAATTCGCGGTCTTCAAATCTATGGTAATCCCAGTCGAAAGTCCGCTCTTTAAGTTTGGTTAATCCAGATTTGTGCTGTAACACAGCTGTAGAAGAAACAGTGCCGTAATCCCCGTTAATTCTAATCAGCTGGGAGGAAAGTGCTCGCTCCATCTGAGGTGCCATACCTGTAAACGGGAGGAGTTCCGGATTGGCAGTTTCGGTAGATTTGAGAATCTGCAGCAAATCATCTTCATCAAAACTCTGTGTTAGCAATTGTTCTAACTGTAGCTTGGCAAGCTGCGATTTAGGCCAAGGATCATCGATCAGCCCGTTGCTCAAGCCATAGATACCAGGTTGAATTTCCCTGACGCTTTCTCCAAAGTTGCTGTAGTATAAAAGCTGATTTCCATCTGATACCAGCAGATTAAAGCCATCATAGAGGACTTTGTTTTGCTCTATGTCTTTCAAATATGTTTCAGGGTCTATTTGACTCTCGAGAAAATCCTGCACAAGCTTTCCCCTGCTGATTTTTGACTCTCTTTGATGAAGGAAATCCCTATAATTAGTCAATAATGACCAGCGGCCGTTTGGGTGGATTCCCATCCATGTCCCTCCGCTTCTTAAGTCTTTTCCAGCGTAAAAACCCGATTCCCAAAGGTGTATTGCCTGAGAAGGCCGCTCAAAAAACTCATCACGGTTGGCGCTGATGATCAAAGGGAATTCCGGATGCGATTTCCAGGATAAAGCTACAAGACACATGGCTTAAAAATAAGAAAGAAAAGGCCGGAAATTCCGGCCTCTAAGGTGATTATCCAACTTTAATTTCTTCAAGACTTGGGTAGTCGGTGTATCCTTCTTCACCGGGAGTATAGAACGTGTCTTTATCAGGCTGGACAAGATCCGCTCCGAATTTAAACCGCTCGACCAAATCCGGATTGGAAATATAAAGAGTAGCATAGGCAACAGCATCTGCATCGCCTGATCCGATTACTTTATTTCCTTTTTCTTGGTCAAAACCAGCATTGATGACCAATGTTCCTTTATATAACGGTCTAAAGTGCTTGGCTATATTACTTACCAAATAAGGAATATCTGAAACGTCCGTAAATGGCTCCGAAAGATGCAAATAGGCCAAATCGTAATCATTCAGCTTCTTGACGATGTATTCAAAGGTAGGAATTGTCTCTTCATCGGCTTTCATTCCAAATACGCCATTAAGCGATGGATTCAGCCTCAATCCAATTTTTTGCTCTGGCATCACCTCTTTCAGAGCATCTATGATTTCAAAAAGAATTTTTGCTCGATTCTCTATTGATCCACCATACTCATCCCTTCTCACATTACTGGTAGCATTGAAGAACTGATGAAGTAAATAGCCATTGGAACTGTGGATTTCTACCCCATCAAATCCAGCTTCCATCGCATTTTTTCCGGCATTTTTAAAGTCTTGAATAGTCTGTTTGATTTCTTCCCGCGTCATTTCTTTCGGCGTGACAGTTTCTTTGAAGCCCTCAGGGGTGTAGGACTTTTCATTTGGATTGATTGCGGATGGCGCTAGTGGAAGCTCTCCTCCATGAAAATCTGGATGGGAAATTCTTCCCACATGCCAAAGTTGGATGAAAATTTTTCCATCCTCGTCGTGTACTGCTTTGGTTACGCCTTTCCAGCCTTCTACTTGATCAACTGAGTAAATTCCAGGTGTATTGATGTACCCTACGCCTTCCTTGGAAACTTGGGAGCCTTCAGTAATTATCAATCCGGAAGAAGCCCGTTGGGCATAATACTTTTCGTGAATCTCAAAAGGCTTATTTTGAGGATTGGCAGCGCGGCTTCTTGTCATCGGCGCCATCCAAACTCTATTTTTTAATTCTAACCCATTTGTAAGTGTGATGGGTTTCAATAATTCTTGATTGTTATTCATGTTATAGTTGGTTTAATTGTAAAATAGATGTCTATACAACTAATGTCGGGAAAGGAAAGTTCAAATCGAGTTTGAGCTGTAAGAAGATTTTCCTACAAATTGTTTTGAATTCTTATCTATCTCCATTCAAAACCTTTCCAAAGATTACAACCGAACACTTTTTTATCCATAAAAAGACTTGTTCTCAATCATTTTTAAACCTTACCCAAAACACTTATGAAGTATTTTGACAGACTTAAAAAACTGGTAATCAGTTGGTTAATATATTTTAATACGATTAATTTCGTAGATATTTTGAACTTACGCTTCTCTTCGTATATCTTTACTACGAAAATAATCGTATAACCTCGCATGAGTAAGCCAACCGAATCCGAATTAGAAATACTTTCCCTATTGTGGGAAATGAAAGAGTCAACTGTTCGTCAGATCCATGAGCGACTGGCTGAGACTAAGGATACTGGCTATACGACCACGCTGAAGACCTTGCAAAACATGCATGGAAAGCAGATGGTCAATAGAAATGAAGCCCAACGAACGCATGTTTACAGCCCAGCCACCAATCAAAAGGATACACAGAAGTCATTATTAAAAAATCTTGTGACTACAGCTTTTGGCGGTTCTGCACAGAAATTGGTACTCCAGGCTTTGGGTGAAGAAAACCCTTCCAAGGAGGAATTAGATGAAATTCGCGCATTTTTAGACCAACTAGAAAATACGAAATAATGAATCTTTTGAACGACTGGGTTTCCGAAAGTTTACTCTTTGCCATAGGCTGGACACTCGTGCACTCACTTTGGCAATTAATTTTGATTGGAGTTGTGCTGTGGCTAGTACTGAAAGTCTTTCACAAAAGCAGCCCTAGCTTCAAGTATAACCTTGCATTGAGTGGCTTAGGTCTAAGTTTGCTTTTTGCAATAGCCACCTTTATCTACGAATTCTCCAGCTTTAGCCCGACTCCGTTGATGGAGCGAATAGCATTTGAAGGAATTATACTAAGTGAAGTACAAGCCTCAGCGAGTCTGGGAGCAGAGGCCTTGATCAAAATGCTGATAAACTGGATAGAGCTTCAATTACCTCTCTTGGTGAACTTTTGGTTTCTGGGCGCTTTGTTGTTTTTGTTTCGTCTTTTCAACAGCCTTTCCGAAATCAGGACGCTTAGAAAATCATCCTCAGATCCTCAGGATTTTCAGTTGGAGAAAATGCTTTATCGCCTCATGGCAAAAATGAGTGTCACCAAAAACGTTGAGATTAAACTTACTACTTATGGTGTTTCTCCTGTTACATTCGGCTATCTAAAACCTATTATACTTATCCCCGCTGCCTTGGTCTTGCAGTTGAGCCCAGTACAGTTAGAAGCTATCATTGCACATGAACTTGCGCATGTGAAGCGTAACGATTACTTGGCAAATCTTCTTCAGTCTTCACTGGAAGTGCTTTTCTTCTATCATCCTTGCTATTGGTGGATGAATCAGACAGTGAAAGAATTGAGAGAAAATGCTGCCGATTATGTGGCAGTGAAAGCTGGAGTTTCACCACGAGAGTTGGCATACAGCTTAGCGGAAGTATTGAATTTTGCGAAGCAAAATCCACCTGAACTGGCGCTGGCTGTCTCAAAAAAAAGAAATCCTACCCTTCAGAGAATCAAAAGAATATTGGGACATCCAGCCCAGACTTATCCACAAAACCCTATTATTTCTATCCCTATGTTACTAACACTCTTATTAAGTGCAGGCCTAATGGCCACCGCACAGCAGGACGTTCCTGTCTCTATAGAAAAAACTAAACCGCTATCGGTGAATTTAAACACCAATTTAAATCAGGTGGTCGAAGTTGAAGAAAATGTTAACATTAATCTAGATGTCAACTCTAATGTCAATGTGTCGGCTGATACGATTATATCAAAAAGTGATACAGTAATAATAAAGAATACTACAAAGGGATCATATGTGTACCAGCACAATGGCGAAACCATAGTCGTGGAAAATATGCCTGATTTAGTACTTGCTCCAATGCCTCCATTTCCAGCTCAAGCAATGCCGCCAGAGATGGATTTTGCTATGGCCCCTGTACCACCAATGACATTCGAGATGGCTCCAATGATTGGTTTTGACATGGGGAATATGCCAGCCATGGATTTTGATATGGGAAGTATGCCAGCCATGGATTTCATGGTTTCTCCACCTGTTTTCGCCTTTGATACCAATTCTTTTTCTCCAATGGATACGATAAATATGACCAAATCGGAAAAAGAGAAATGGGTGAAAGAAATGGAGCAAAAAGCCAAAGAGTATGCTGTAAAAATGGAAGAGTGGGAGAGTGCGATGCAGCCGAAAATGGAAGCCTATGAGAAAAAAGTCACCGAATGGCAAAAAGAGTATGAGCCCCATATGGAGGCTTTTGAAAAAAAGATGACTGAATGGCAAAAGGCCTTCGAACCTAAGATGAAGGAATTTGAGGTGAAAATGGAGGAATGGCAGAAAAGCCAAGAGCCCAAAATGAAAGAATTCGAAGCCAAAATGAAGTCATGGCAAGATGCCAATGAGCCTAAAATGAAGGAGTATGAGGAGAAGATGAAGGCATGGGAAAAGGAAGTGCAACCCAAGATGGAGGAATACCAGCGTAAAATGGAAATTTGGCAAAAAGAAAATGCAGCCAAAATAGAAGAGTATCAGAAAAAAATTCAACAAGAATTAAAGAAAAAAGACGACAACAAATAGAACTGCCGTTCATCTTAAACTATTCCTGAATAGGTAATTGTGTGTTGATACTTTGAAAAAGACCTGTCCGTTGGGCAGGTCTATTTTTTGGGAATTAATTCTCCAAAAACTTGATATGAGCGAGATGGAAGCTTTCCTAAATATTTGTGCAAAATCACTTGGGAATCAATGCTTTCAAATCATCAAGCGTATTTGCGTCAGCTATTTTCTTGTCCTGGCGCCAGCGTAGAATCCTTGGAAATCGAACAGCTACTCCGCTTTTATGACGATTGGAAAAAGCAATTCCTTCAAAAGCCAGCTCAAACACTAGTGTTGGTTCCACGCTACGCACCGGCCCAAATCGTTCTAAGGTAGTGCGTTTGATTATGCTGTCAACTTGTGCAAACTCCTTATCGGTAAGTCCAGAATAGGCTTTTGCAAAAGTCACTAACTCTTTTTTACCATTTTCATCTAGTTGCCAGAGCCCAAAAGTATAATCAGTAAAAAGGTTTGTTCTCCTGCCATGTCCTCGCATCGCATAAGTCAGCACAGCATCAATTGTCAGCGGATCAATTTTCCACTTCCACCAATCTCCTTTTTTCCGGCCTACCTGATAGCTGGCTGATTTATTTTTTAGCATCAATCCTTCACTGCGCTTTTCTCTGGATAATTCCCGCTCCGCGATTACTTCTTCCCATGAATTGAAGCTAATTTGATCGGAAATTTGTAAGACTGGATGGTTAGCATTGTAAACTAGAGTTTCTAAAAAAACTCTACGCTCCTGATAGCTTAGGTTTCTTATGTCTTGTCCGTTAAATTCTAAAATGTCATAAGATTTGAAGATTACAGGGACTTTTGTAAGAATAGCATTACTTACATTTTTTCTACCTATACGGGTTTGCAGATCGTTGAATAGGCCGATTTGACTATTTATAAACGGCAGTATTTCTCCGTCGATTACAGTTCCTTCCGGAAGAAAATTGGCTAATCCTGCTATTTCAGGATATTTCTCTGTTACAAGTTCTTCTCCTCTGGACCAGATAAAGATTTCTTTTTTCCGGAAAATCACCTGTCCGCGTATCCCATCCCATTTATGCTCAGCTATCCAATCGGAGACGTTCCCTAATTCATTGACTTCATTTTCGAGAGCGTAGGCGAGATAAAAAGGATAAGGTTTGGAGACGTAGGCTTGCTCATTTCTTCCAAAGATCAACTCTTCGAAAGTGCTGTCATCCGCACTCCAGTTGCCCATTAATCGGTAGGCGAGTTCATCTTCAGGAACTAAGGTGACCTGTGAAAGAGCTTTGGTCATCAACTTCTGGCTGATACCGATCCGGAAGGATCCTGTCAGTAATTTTGTAAACACAAAACGGGAATAATAATCCAATTGCATCCACATTTGCTGCACATATACCTTTTTTTCGAGATCCGTTTTAGGCTTCAATAAAACGAGCTCATCGAGAATCTCGCTCAGAGACTTTTCACAAGTATGCTCATCATTGGGCACTACCAGCGCTATTGACTCTGCGAGGTCTCCAACGATATGATAGCTTTCTTCAAACAGCCAAAGGGGAATCTGGGCAAGTTCGGCAGCATAAACCCGTAACAAGGTGGTATTCACAGGCCGTGGCGGTCTTCTATGAGATAGAATTGCCATCGTCCATAGCTTGTCCTGCTCATCTGCTTCTGCAAAGTATCCAGCCAAAGCAGCCACTTTTTGGTTGGTTTTATTGGTTGAATCTAGCTTCTCAATCAGTTCGGCGAATTGTTTCATGCTAATTCTACAGTTTCTGCGATAGAAGAATCTTCTTTTTCACCATCGTAATCAGTATTTTCTATACTGGCATCATATCCAATTTCCCGGAGGTATCTGCTGAATATGTCTGTGTAGCCATGGGTGCAGATTACTCGACTTGCATCACTTGCTTTGATACTTTGCAATAGTCCCTGCCAATCGCAATGATCAGAAAGCACGAACCCTTTATCTGTAGCACGGCGTGATCTCGCTCCGCGAAAAGCCATCCAGCCACTACAGGTGCCAGTCTCAAAAGGAACAAATTTCCGCATCCAAGGAGAGCCGTGAGCACTTGGAGGAGCAACTACCATGTTTCCCCTAATTTCCTTGGCGGTAGTTTCTTTGGTTATGAGGGTTGTTTTAGGCATTTCTAGCTGTGGTCGAAGCACTTCCGTCATATTCTCCACAGCTCCGTGCGTGAATAATTCCCCTATTGAAGGATCAAGGTGTTTGAGAATCCGTTGGGCTTTACCTAACGTGTAACCAAAAAGAACCGAGGTTTTGCCTTCTGATTTATTGCTTTGCCACCAAGAATTGATTTCTTCGAAGACAGATGCCTGTGTTTTCCACTTGAAAGCAGGAAGTCCAAATGTGCATTCGGTGATCATCGTATTGCATTTGATCGATTCATAAGGAGTGCAAACTCCGTCATTTTCTGTTTTATAGTCTCCTGTGAAAACCCAGACTTCACCTTTATATTCTACTCTTACTTGCGAGGAGCCTATGATGTGTCCGGCAGGATGAAGGCTAAATGTGACTCCGTTTATCTGAAAAGGCTCATTCCAGCCTATTCCCTGCACATTTATTTCACCTAGTCTATGGCGGATTATTGGGATGTTAGTGTGATGTGTTAGATATTTATTATGTCCAAATCTGGAATGATCAGAATGTCCATGTGTTATAATTGCCTGCTTCACCGGCTTCCAAGGATCAATGTAAACCTGTGCTTGCGGACAATAAATTCCTTTGGAGTTAAAAATCAAGAGTTGAGAAGCAGACATTTAAAGGGGGGTTAATAATCAAAACTTTTCAATACAACGATTGTTCCCCCGAATGCTAGAAGTAGATATTTTTACTTTTCCATCATGGATAAAGTGGTTTGTAGAAGTCAGGCCTTTAGAACCAAAAATAAGCGAACGCAAGCAGTAGGGAACTTAGCCCCAAACTTTAATCGAGTCAACGGATTAATTCTCCTCATTTCCCGAATTTGATTCCCCATTTTAATTGTCTTTTGGGATCATAATCATGTTAATTAATATAAAAATAAGGTCTTTTTTGCGATCTGAAATTGATTTTTAAAGGTACTCCTCCATGGCATTAATTATGAATATTTAGTGATACAATTAATTAATATAATTACCGCTTACACCAAAAAGGCATGAGTGCATTTGAGGATAAAGTAAAGGGAAACTGGAACGTAATAAAAGGTAAGTTGAAGCAAGAATACGGTGATTTGACTGATGACGATTTGACTGATGATGAAAGAAAAGCAGATGAGCTTCTTGGTAGAATTCAGAAGAAAACTGGAAAATCCAAAGAAGAAGTGAAGTCTTTTATCGACCGTTAATAAACTTGAATAATGCCAAAATGTAAAAGCGTTCTCAACTCGATAGCGCTTTTTTATGCATTTTCATACAACTTAGCCTTTGAACTTTTGGGTAAACTTTTATGGGTATTTTTTCTGAAGCTGGCATTCTTTCTTTTCACTTGATTAACTTTCTATTACCTGGGGGATATCTCCCCACTTCGGAGGAGAGTTTAGATGGATCATGGGAAATCTCCCCACTTTTCTATTGAAGTCTCCCGCCATATAGCTAAGATATTCTTTTTCAACGATAAGAAAGGGCTAAAATGCTCTGTTTTGCCCCATTTTGGGGAAGATCTAACCTCTTTCTAATCAATACTATACCCTTAAAAAAAACCTTGATTTTTTCGACTAAATATTGGGATGGAATAAAGATTTGTCTACTTTTAAGTGAAAGTGGTAAATTGTGGGGGAAAGTGGTAGAAAGTGAAAGTCATTTTATTACTTTTGTCTTTACTACAAACTCAACATTCTAAAGGGTTCAAGAAATTATGTTCAACAGTCAATACGATTGCAAGCTAGACCCCAAAGGGCGTTTGGTTTTGCCGGCCAAGATCAAGGCGGCAATTCCGGAGGCTAATGGGAGTACGCTTATGCTGCGGATGGCTGAAGATAGGTGCTTGGCTCTATATACGTTAGTGGAGTATAAGAAACTGGAGAATCAAATAAAGTCTCTGAACATTAATAACGCTGAGCAGCGGTTGTTGCAAAGGTCTTTTTTCAATTCAGTCACTGATGTGGAGTTGGATAGTGCCGGCAGGTTGTTGATACCAAAGCATTTTCAAATCTATGCCGGCTTAGAGAAAGATATCATGGTAGCGGGAAACGGGACTAGAATAGAAATCTGGAATTCTGAAAACTACCTGAATAACATAATCAAGGATCCGGCGGATTTGTCCAGCCTGATGGAAAAACATCTCTCTTAATCTCATGACGGAGTCTATTTACCATATCCCAGTGATGCTAGCCAAATGCACTGAAGGATTGTCTATTGATCCCAGCGGGATTTATGTGGACCTGACTTTTGGTGGAGGCGGACACTCCAGAGAGATTTTGAAGCAGTTGGATAAGGGGCATTTATATGCATTTGATCAGGATGTGGATGCTGAGGCTAATATTCCTGCGAGCGAAAATTTCACATTTATCGCAGCCAATTTCCGGGATTTGAAAAAATACCTGAGGCTGCATGGGGTGAAGAAAGTCGATGGCATTTTAGCAGACTTGGGGATTTCATCCCATCAGATCGATGAGCCTAGCAGAGGTTTTTCTACCAGATTCAGCGGTAGCCTGGATATGCGAATGAATCAATCAGATGATATTTCTGCCAAAGAGGTATTGAATACATACGATGAAGGCAGGCTGCATAAGATTCTCGGGATGTATGGTGAGGTGAAAAATGCCAAGACACTCGCCCAAGCAATCGTCTCCGAAAGAGCTTCACAACCATTTGAGACTACAGAGGGCTTTACCTCCTTTCTGAAGAAATACGCTCCTCGGGGCAAAGACTTTAAATATTACGCTCAGGTCTTTCAGGCTTTGAGAATAGAAGTAAACGATGAGATGGGTGCGTTGGAAGAAATGCTGATGGAAGCAGTCGATGTGCTTAAGCCCCAAGGTCGGTTGGTAGTGATGAGCTATCACAGTTTGGAAGATCGCTTGGTGAAAAACCTGATGATCAAAGGCAAATTTCAAGGTGAGGTGGAAAAGGATTTCTATGGGAATCTTATTCGGCCTCTGGAGCCAATCAGCAGAGGAGCTGTGGTGGCAGATGCGGAGGAAATAGCATCTAATCCTAGAGCAAGAAGTGCAAAACTCAGAATAGCGAAGAAGACAGAGGTATGAGTAATAACGCTTACAGAAAAAAATTGAAATCGGGTAACAAGCCAAAAGGCGGCCCTCGCAAATCCATCTTTAGCTGGATGGAAGAGAAGCTGGATATCACTGGCATATTGGGTGAAGGAGTGCCTGTCCAATTGGTTCCCCCGGTTGGATTTGTGGCCTTACTGGCTTTGATCTATATCTGGAGCAATCACCGCGCGGAAAACATGGTGCGCAAGATCGAAAAAGCACAGCAGGAAGTAGAAGATCTTCGTGCAGATGTCACTACGCTGGAAGCAGAATACATGCTGAGTAGCATGCAATCTGAGGTGGCTAAGCGTGTAGCCCAACAAGGAATATTTGAACTGAATCAGCCACCGATAAAAATTGAAGTAGAAAAGTGAATTTTAAACGATCCATATTGCTCCGAGTACGGGTGGTGTTCATCCTGATAGCGCTTTGCTCTGCGGCTATCCCGTACAACGTCGCCAAACTTCAGATGGCGGATGGAGACGTATGGCGTGAAAAAGCCGAAACAATCAACTTTCAATACCGAGAGGTACCTGCCACGCGAGGCAATATCTTCGCAAGCGATGGAAGTTTGCTCGCAACCAGCCTGCCTTTTTATAGAGTGGCCCTAGATCCTACTATTGCTAAGTCGGATAGTTTCAAAGCCGGAATTGATTCCCTGGCAAGATTGCTTTCTATTTACTACAAGGATAAATCAGCAGCCTCATATAAAAGAATGATCAATGATGCCAGGCTTGATAATAAGCGGTATCTGGTATTGAACAGAAAGCAAATCGGCTATCAAGGCATGCAGGAAATGTCCAACTGGCCGATTTTCAGAAGTGGGAGATTAGGGGGTGGAGTGATTTTCGAGAAGGTAGAGAAAAGATATAGACCGTTTAATTCCCTTGCCAGCCGAACAGTTGGCTTTTTGAATGAGAATGATTACGGTGCCGGAATAGAGTACAGCTTCAATAATTACTTGCAGGGTCAGGATGGTAAGGCGCTTTTTCAGCGATTAGCTGGGGGGAGCTGGAAGCCGGTTTTTGATGCAGAAGATGTGAAGCCTGAGAATGGCTATGATGTCACCACTACCTTGGATGTCAATATTCAGGATGTAGCAGAAACAGCCCTAAGACGTCAATTGACAGATCGAGATGCCGAATTTGGTGCTGTGATCGTGATGGAGGTAAAGACTGGACAGATCAAGGCGATCACCAATTTGCAGCGAAATACCAGTGGAAATGGATATGGAGAGAATTACAATTTCGCCATCGGCGACCAGGGAAATACAGAGCCTGGCTCCACATTCAAACTTCTCTCCATGCTTGTGCTATTGGAAGAAAATAAGGTCACACTGGAAGAAACAGTGGAGACTGGCAATGGCGCACACAAATTTTATAACCAAGTGATGCGTGATGCTCATTATGGAGGTTTTGGCACGCTGACGATTCGGGAGGCATTTGAGAAATCTTCCAATGTGGGTATCTCCAAATTGGTTGATGAGCACTTCGGTTCTAGTCCGTCCAAATTCATGGCATACATAGACAAGGTCGGCTTGAGAGAGCCTTTTGGTTTTCAGCTGATAGGAGAAGGAAAGCCTTTTTTCAAAAAACCAGGAGCAAAAGACTGGTATGGCACTTCCCTGCCATGGATTTCCATAGGCTATGAAATAAAGCTAAACCCACTTCATACACTCGCTCTGTATAATGCTGTGGCAAATGGTGGGAAAATGATGAAGCCCTATATCGTAAAAGCGATTTCCAGAGGGAATACGATAGAACAACGGTATGTGCCTGAAGTAGTGCGTAAGCAAATCGCATCTGAGAAAAACATCAAACTCCTGCAGAGCCTGCTAGAAGGCGTAGTAGTGCGAGGTACTGCGAGGAATATTGCCAATGCAGATTATAAAATAGCGGGAAAAACAGGCACTGCCCAGAAGCTGGTCAACGGAAAATATACCAGAAATTATTACACAAGCTTTGCAGGCTATTTCCCTGCAGATCATCCGAAGTATTCCATGATCGTGGTGATAGACAGTCCAAAAGGCTTTGCAGCTTATGGGGGAGATGTGTCAGCACCGGTGTTCAAGGAAATCGCAGACAAAATCTATGCACTAGACATAGAGCTCAATCCGGATAATCAGCAAGAGATTTTGAGAGCTGAAGCAGCAGGGACTCAATTACCTTATGTGAAAGCCGGTAAAGCGGAAGAGTTACAGGGGATTTTTCAGGAATTGGGATTGAAAGCTTCCCCTGCAAATCCGGAAGAGTGGGTGAAGACTGTTGCACATGAAGCTAGTGTGGAAATGAACGTCAATGATACGGATCAATCCCTTGTCCCGGATGTGTCCGGACTTCCGCTAAGAGATGCGCTTTTCATACTTGAGAATAAAGGAATGAAGGTCAATTACACAGGAAAGGGCAGAGTGAAAGGCCAGTCTATTTCTCCTGGAACTGCTTTGATGCCAAACGCAACCATAAATCTGGTATTAGGATAAATGAAAGTACTGAAAGACATATTATATAAAGTATCACTTACCTCTACCACAGGAGACATGGAGCTGGGGGTGAAAGATATTGTCTTTGACAGCCGTCAAGTGACGGAGGGAAGTGCTTTTGTGGCAATCAATGGTACTCAGGTAGATGGACATGAATTCATTGAAAAAGCCATCGGATTGGGTGCTCAGAGTATCGTTTGTGAGCAATTGCCTGAAAAACTTCTGAACGGAGTGACCTATGTAGAAGTAGTGAACTCTGCTAGTGCACTTGGCGTCATGGCAAGTAACTATTTTGATAATCCTTCAGAGACTATCCAAGTAGTAGCCATCACAGGAACCAATGGCAAGACGACTACAGCTACCCTTTTGCATCAGTTATTTATGCGAATGGGTTACAGCACTGGCTTGCTTTCCACGGTGGAGAATAAGATCAATGAAACAGTAATACATGCGACACATACCACTCCAGATGCGGTGAGTGTGCAGGCTTTGCTTCGCAAAATGGTAGCAGAAGGCTGTACGCATTGCTTTATGGAAGCGAGTTCTCATGCGATTGTGCAAGAGAGAGTAGCTGGATTGAAGCTAGCTGGAGCTGTTTTTACAAATATCAGCCACGACCACCTAGATTATCATGGTACGTTTGATGCCTACATCAAGGCTAAGAAAAAATTGTTTGACGAGCTTCCAAAAGATGCTTTTGCGCTGGTAAACGGGGACGATAAGCGTGGAGCTATCATGCTACAGAATTGCAAGGCTACGCATCAGACATTTGCGCTTAAATCCCCTGCTGATTTTAAGGCCAAGATCATTTCAAATACGCTTGAAGGACTTGAGCTGGAGATCAACAGCAAGCTGATTTGGTTCAGAATGATCGGCGCATTCAATGCCTACAATCTTCTTGGCGTTTTGGGAGTCACAGTGCTCTTGGGTGAGGAGGAGGATGAAGTGCTCCGTGAGTTATCGGCGATTCGTGGAGCCAAAGGTCGTTTTGATAGAATCTCTATTGCCGGTATTACCGCTATCGTGGATTATGCACATACACCCGATGCTCTGGACAACGTCCTGAAGACAATCAATGGAGCAAGAACGGGAGGCGAGCAACTGATCACAGTAATTGGATGCGGTGGAAACCGCGACAAGACCAAGCGTCCTGTAATGGCGAAAATAGCTGTTCAGGAAAGCGATAAAGCCATACTTACTTCTGACAATCCCCGCTTTGAGGAGCCAGAAGAAATATTGAAAGACATGGAGGCTGGAGTAGGCACGTCTGAAATCAGAAAAACATTAACCATAGTGGATCGCCGAGAAGCTATTAAGACGGCCTGTATGCTTTCCCAAAAAGGAGATATCATCCTGATCGCCGGCAAAGGCCATGAGGATTATCAGGAGGTCAAAGGGGTGAAACATCACTTTGATGATACTGAAGTAGTAACCGAGTTTTTACAACAATTGACACAGAGCTGAGATGTTATATCCTATTTTTGATTATTTGGACCGAGTGCTGGATATTCCGGGAACAGGGGTGTTTAGATACATCTCCTTCCGTGCGGGGATGGCATCGCTTTTTTCATTGATCATCACCATCTCTTTTGGTCACAAAATCATCGCGTGGATCAGAAACAAGCAGATCGGAGAGACGGTAAGAGATCTTGGATTGGAAGGACAAAATCAAAAGAAAGGCACTCCTACGATGGGTGGTTTGATGATGATTGCAGCGATTTTGATTCCTACGTTGCTTTTCGCAGATCTGAATAATATTTACATCATTCTACTGCTTATTACCACCGTTTGGCTTGGTGCCATAGGATTTATAGATGATTACATCAAGGTTTTTAAGAAAAACAAAGAGGGCCTTGCCGGCAAATTTAAGATCATCGGTCAGATCGGTATAGGTATTATTGTAGGTTCTACGCTTTATTTCCATGAGAGCGTAGTCATCCGTGAGTTCACCAACCCGGTTTCCATAGAAGAAGGCGTGGTAGAAACTCCGACTTTCAGAGATGTGAAAGTGGCTAAAACCACCATTCCTTTTACCAAAAATAATGAGCTGAACTACGAGACTTTGCTTGGATTTATGGGTGAGACGATGACGCCGATCTTGTACATTTTCGTGGTGACGTTCATTATCACGGCCGTTTCTAACGGAGCAAATATCACGGATGGAATAGATGGTCTAGCCGCAGGAACATCAGCAATTATCGGATTGACGATTGCGATTTTCGCCTACCTCAGCGGTAATGCGATTTTCTCCTCCTACCTCAACATTATGTATATACCAAACTCGGGAGAGTTGGTGATTTTCGCTTCGGCATTTATCGGAGCTTGTGTAGGATTCCTTTGGTACAACGCTTATCCTGCTCAGGTGTTCATGGGAGATACCGGCAGCTTGATGCTGGGTGGAGTGATTGCTGTTTTGGCTTTGACGCTTCGCAAAGAATTGCTAATTCCAATTATGTGTGGGGTGTTTGTAATCGAAAATGTCAGCGTGATGCTCCAAGTGGGTTATTTTAAATACTCTAGAAAAAAATACGGTGAAGGCAGGAGAATATTCTTGATGTCGCCGCTGCATCACCATTACCAAAAGAAAAATATACCTGAAGCCAAGATCGTAACACGATTCTGGATTGTAGGGATTTTGTTGGCAGTGATCACTTTAGCAACTCTAAAACTTAGATAATAGAAATGAAAAAAATAGTCGTTCTGGGCGCAGGAGAAAGCGGATTGGGAGCAGCAATGCTTGCCAGACAGAAGGGCTATGCCGTTTTCGTTTCTGATTCAGGGAAGATTTCTTCGGTTAGAAAAGCTGAAATGGAACGATTGGAAATTGCATATGAGGAAGGAAAACATTCGGAAGAGAACATCCTTAATGCTGACCTAATCATCAAAAGTCCAGGAATACCAGCTAGTGTAGCGATCGTTCAAAAGACTTTGCAAGCTAAGATTCCTGTGATCGATGAGTTGGAATTTGCCAGCAAATACAGTGAAGGGAAGATCATCGCGATCACCGGAACCAATGGTAAAACCACTACTACATTGCTGACCTATCACTTAATGAAAGAAGCAGGTTTGGATGTGGGACTAGCTGGAAATGTAGGTAAAAGCTGGGCTGCTCAATTGGTAGAAAATGACCACGAGTGGTGGGTGATTGAGTGCAGTAGTTTTCAGATTGATGGTTTTGTGAGCTTAAGACCTACTGTCGCCATTCTCACTAATATCACGCCAGATCACCTAGATAGATACGATTATCAGATTGATAAATACATCGATTCTAAGTTTGCAGTTTTCAAAAATATGAAACCAACTGATCGGGCAATTCTACTTGCAGAGGATGTCTTGACCTTGGAAGGATTAAAAAACAGAACTATTCTACCGATTCAAAATTGGATTTCCTTGGAGACAGCCCAAACAAATGGGGGGGATTTCAACGCATCCTCTCTTGAAATCAAGATAGAGGATAAATCTGTGAAAATTCCGTTTGCGGCTCTTCCTATCAAGGGTAAGCATAATATTTTAAATGCCCTTTGTGCAGGTTCTGCAGCATTGATCGCCGGAGTGGATGAGCAAGCGATGCTAGCTGGATTTCAAACGTTCAAAAATGCTCCTCACCGCATGGAGTTTATCCGCGAGGTAGATGGAGTGCAATATATCAATGACAGTAAGGGTACTAATGTAGAAGCCACAGCTTATGCATTGGCTAGTTACGAGAATCCATTGATATGGATAGCAGGTGGCATAGACAAGGGGAATGATTACGCTGTCCTTTTGCCTTTGGCAAATAAGAAAGTGAAGTCTCTGATTTGTCTTGGAATAGACAATGAGAAATTGAAAACGGCTTTTGGCTTGGCTATACCAGATATCCGGGAAACCCAAGATATCAAAGAGGCCGTGAATTGGGGTCAAGCACTTGGAGAGTCTGGCGATATAGTTTTGCTATCACCGGCCTGTGCAAGCTTTGACTTGTTTAAAAATTACGAAGATCGCGGAGTGCAATTCCGTGAGGCAGTAGAGAACCTTAAACCGAATCCCATCGCATGAGAGAGTTCAAAGCATGGATAGACAGGAATTTCAAAGGCGACCCAATTATTTGGGGCATTGTCATTCTATTGTCTCTCTTCAGTATTCTGGTGGTGTATTCTGCGACAGGATCGTTGGCATATAAATATGCCGGTGGTAACACCGAGATCTACCTGATAAGACATTCCATGTTGATATTCGTGTCACTGGTAGTGATGTGGCTGGCGCACAAAGTGCCATATAGAAAGTATGCAGTCTATGCTCGATTGGGAGTGATTATTTCCATTCCACTCTTGCTGGTGACATATTTATTTGGTTCTAATATCAATGAGGCCAATCGCTGGATCACCATCCCGGTTATCAATCAAGCTTTTCAGCCTTCAGATTTGGCAAAATTAGCTTTGATTGCATCGATAGCAGGAATGCTAGCCAAGCGGCAAAATAACATTAAGGACTTTAAGAGCACGTTCGTGCCGATTATAATCGCCATAGGCTTGATCAGTGGCCTGATCGCTATGGCAAATTTCTCCACGGCCATTTTACTCTTGTTGACTTGTCTTCTGATCATGTTCATCGGCAGAGTCCCCGTTAAGTACCTCGCGATGGTATTAATGGTGGGAGCTTTAGGGCTGACTGCGGCAGGATTTATAGGACAAAGGGGCGCTACACTTGTATCCCGAGTGGAGGACTTCATGAACACGGATGAAATTCCATTCCAGGCAGAGCAGTCATACATCGCAATAGCGACCGGTGGAATCGGTGGAAAAGGCCCAGGGAATTCTGAGCAGAGAAACTCACTTCCGCATCCTTATTCGGATTTTATCTATGCCATTATCATCGAAGAATATGGTCTGATCGGAGGATTCTCTGTGCTGTTTCTATACCTCGCGCTTCTGTACAGAGGCATGCGGATCGTGGCGAATTCTAACAAAGCATTTGGAGGATTGCTATCTGCAGGGTTGAGTTTCGCCTTAGTCATCCAAGCATTAGTCAATATGGCGGTGGCAGTGGGCCTAGTGCCGATTACTGGCTTGCCACTACCGCTTTTGAGCATGGGAGGGACATCCTTGGTATTCACGGGCATATCACTGGGGATCATTCTCTCTGTCAGTCGTGGTGATCATCAGGATGAATCACAGACAAGCACCGCTTTTGGCAATAGAACAAGACTTAAAACCACATAACTATTAACGCACAAAACACATATCGCATTTTGATCAGTGGTGGAGGTACCGGAGGGCATATCTATCCGGCTATCGCTATTGCCAATGCCTGGAAGGAAAAACACCCGGGCAGTGAAATCTTATTTGTGGGTGCTTTGGGCAAAATGGAAATGCAGAAAGTGCCTGAGGCTGGGTTCCAGATCATTGGACTTCCTGTGGCTGGTTTGCAAAGAAGCCTATCTCTTGAAAACTTGAAATTTCCATTTAAGCTATTGAAAAGCCTGACTCAAGCTTCGCAAATCATCGCCGATTTTAAACCAGATGCAGTGGTAGGGGTAGGTGGCTATGCAAGTGGGCCAGTGCTTTATGCTGCGCAGCGAAAGGGTATTCCCACGCTAGTACAGGAGCAAAACTCCTACGCAGGCTTGACTAATAAAATTCTGGCTAAAAGAGCCAAAAAAATCTGTGTTGCTTATCCAGCGATGGATCGCTTTTTCCCAGCTGATAGAATCGCCTATACAGGCAATCCTGTTCGAAAGGATATCCTTGATTTATCCGGAAAAAGAGAAAAGGCAATGACGCATTTTGGATTGGATCCCGCTAAGAAAACACTCTTGGTATTGGGAGGCTCACTTGGAGCTAGGACGCTCAATCAAGCAGTGCTGAAGGATATGCAAAAACTGGATGAAGAAGGTTATCAGGTGCTTTGGCAGTGTGGCAAGTTTTATTTCAAAGAAATGAAATCCAAACTGGTCGACTCTGGTCTGGCGTCTATTCATCTGCATGAATTTATCCGTGAAATGGATTTGGCGTACGCAGCTGCAGATGTGATTGTATCCAGAGCTGGAGCACTTTCGGTTTCAGAACTTTCGCTAGTCGGCAAGCCGGTGATTTTCATCCCATCTCCCAATGTGGCAGAAGATCATCAGACCAAAAATGCCATGGCTTATGTAAGTCATGATGCTGCTTTGCTACTGAAAGACTCGGAGGCAGTAGGCGCTTTAGAACTAAAAGTAAATGAGCTAATGAAGGATAGCAACCTGTCTGAGAAATTAGGAAGAAATATAAAAAATCTAGCTAAGCCCAATGCGGCAAATGCTATAGTGGAAGAAGTAGAACAAATGATTACATGAGTTTCGAAGGAATAAATAGCGTCCATTTGCTTGGTATCGGTGGCATAGGCATGAGTGCCTTGGCCCGTTGGTTCCGCCATGAGGGATTTGCTGTATCCGGCTATGACCGTACGCCTTCGTCACTTACCGATCAATTGATAGCAGAAGGAATGCAGGTTTCTTTCGAAGATAAGTTGGAAACTATACCAAATGTGATCAAAGACAGCCCTGAAAAGGCGCTGATCATCTGGACTCCGGCTATGCCGAAAGGCAGTGTTCAGTTGAATTTCTTTCAGGAAAACGGCTTTCAGTTCAAGAAGAGATCGGAAGTGCTAGGTATGGTGACAAGTGCCTACTACACCATAGCCGTAGCAGGTACTCATGGCAAGACTACCACTTCCTCCATGATAGCGCACATGCTGAAATCTGCCGGAAAACCTGTGGTGGCATTTCTAGGTGGAATCACGCAGAATTATCAAAGCAATCTCATTCTTGGTGATAAAAAATCCAAGGAACCAACATTGGTAGTGGTGGAAGCGGATGAGTTTGACCGCTCGTTTCTCAGACTTCATCCCAATGAGATAGTGCTCACAAGTGCTGATCCGGATCACTTGGATATCTATGGAGACGAACAACACATCTTGGATGGATACTTGGAGTTTGTCCATCTGGTAGATAAAAAAGGAAGAGTGTACATACAGCAGTTTGCTACCCAAAGACTTGGAGGAGGGCGCCTGCCCAAAGTCGTGACTCGTGAATATGGCTTGAGATCCTCTGGCATCCATGCTGAGAATATTCAGGCAAGACCGGGATCATTTGTCTTTGATTATCTGGATGGAAAGAATGAGATCAAGGGTCTGGAGTTGTTTATTCCAGGTTTTCATAATGTAGAAAATGCCTTGGCCGCAATTGCTATTGCATTGGATCACGAGATTTCAGTGGAGCAGATCAGAAAAGGAATCAGCTCTTTCAAAGGCGTAAAAAGAAGGTTTGAAATTCATGTGAACGAAGGAAATCATGTTTTCATTGATGACTATGCACACCATCCGGAGGAGATCAAAGCTTGCTTGAGTTCGGTGAGAGCGATGTTTCCGACGAAGAAATTGACGGTGATATTCCAGCCGCATTTGTACACGCGCACGAGAGATTTTGCCGAAGGCTTCTCAGAGAGTCTTTCGCTGGCAGATTCGGTGTTTTTGCTGGATATCTATCCTGCGAGGGAGCTTCCTATCGAGGGGGTTACTTCTGCCATGCTTTTGGCAGGAATCAATACCGATCATAAGGAACTGGTGGCTAAAGAGGATTTGATGAGTCATTTGGATCGGGCTTCTACGGAGGTTTTGGTTACCCTTGGAGCGGGAGATATAGATCGTCTGGTGCCAGGAATCGCTACCTGGATGAAAGAAGGACTTAACCGATTTGCATCATGATAAAGGCAAACGTAAAAAAGATACTCGCTTTTGTAGTGCTCACTTTAGTGCTGGTAGGATTTATTGGCTTTGTAGAAAAGCAGACACTTTATAAAACTTTCCAGGGGACTGAAATAAATATTGAAGGCGTAAGCGGAGTCTATTTTGTGGAGGATGCTGAAATCGCCAGGATCCTAGGCCAAGCATTTCCTGATCTAAAACCAGGATTAATGCTGGAAGAGGTACCGATGAAAGATATTGAAATTAGGTTGCTAGGACATCCATTTGTGAAGTCTGTGCAAGCAATGCTTGGGCAGAAAGGCATATTGAATTTGAAGATCAGCCAGCATCAGCCTATCGCGAGAATAGCTCAGCCTATGGCGGCGGATGGGTATATCACTACGGAGGGCAAGGTGATTCCTACTTCTACATCATACACGAGTCGTGTACTCATACTGGAAGGAGACTATGCAGAAATGCTGATGGATAAAGGCGATATCACTGCTGACATGCCTGAGTTGATGGACTTGATCAGGTTCATCACTGAAGATGAATTTTGGAATGCGCAGATCACCGAAGTGGAAGTGAATACCAAGGATAACATTCGTCTTTTTCAGCAAGTAGGAAGACAGGTTATTGAGTTTGGAGATGCACATGATATAGCAAATAAGTTTGACCGAATAGCGGTCTTTTATAAGGAAATACTGCCTCGCAAGGGCTGGAATGCTTACGACCGAGTAAGTGTAAAGTTTAAGGATCAAATCGTCTGTGAATAATAGCTTGGATATGGAAAATAAAGAATTAATAGTAGGACTGGACATTGGGACAACCAAGATCTGTGTCATCGTGGGCCGCAAAAATGAGTATGGCAAACTCGAGGTGCTGGGCATGGGCAAGGCCGTTTCTGACGGAGTTGATCGTGGGGTGGTGACCAACATAGACAAGACAGTTCATGCTATAGAAAAGGCAGTAGAGGAGGCTTCAGAAATGGCTAATGTGGACATCGTCGATGTCATTGTAGGAATTGCGGGTCAGCATATCCAAAGTAAGATTCAGAGTGGCAGCATTATGCGTCAGCCGACGGAAGATGAGATCACGATAGAGGATGTGAGAAGACTTTCCAGTGAAATGGAAAATATTCTGATCCCTCCGGGAAATACAATTATTCACGTAATGCCACAGGATTATACGGTGGATTACGAAGGTGGTATCAAAGATCCGGTTGGGATGTCGGGTACACGCCTGGAGGCTGATTTCCATATCATCACAGCTCAGACCACCGCTATCAACAATATCAACAGATGCGTTCGCCGTGCAGAATTAGTTTCCAAGCAATTGATTCTGGAGCCATTGGCGAGTTCACTTTCTGTATTGAGTGATGATGAAAAAGAAGCAGGTGTCTGCCTGATAGATATAGGGGGCGGTACCACAGACATCGCCATTTTCTATGAGAATATTATCCGCCACACCGCCGTGATTCCTTTGGGTGGGAATATCATCACCAAGGACATCAAAGAAGGCTGTATGGTGATGCAAAATCAAGCTGAACTTCTGAAGACAAAATTTGGGAAAGCGATCACAGAAGAAGCTAATCCTAATGAGATCGTGTCGATTCCAGGCTTGAGAAATAGAGCCCCAAAAGAGATTTCTATCCGAAACCTAGCTTCTATCATTCAGGCAAGAATGGAAGAGATCATCGAGATCGTACAGAATGAGATTATGCAAAGCGGGCATTACAAAAAGCTGGCCGGGGGCATAGTCCTTACAGGTGGTGGCTCGCAACTGCAATTTATCAGTCAATTATTCGAATACATGACTGGCCTGGATACCAGAATAGGCTATCCAAACGAGCACTTGGGCAAGTCGGTAATCGAGGAAGTGAAGAGCCCAATGTACGCTACATCAGTAGGTTTGGTACTTGCGGGTTTCAAAGCACTTGATGACAGAGATCAGGGGTATGCCAAGCGTACTGCCAATGGGAAAACAATAAGAAACCCAAAATCAATGGACATCAGGCCAAAAGACATTTTCGATAAGATCGCCGGAAGACTGAAAGGAATTCTCAGCGATGATATCGGAGACGATAGTAACTACTAGGGCTTATGATTGGGGGAGATTGCCAGCTTTGCTGCCAATTTCCCCATTTACCAACCCATTTAGAACAACCTTAGAAAATTTCACCAATAAAAATAAATATGTCAGATAACATGAAAGATTACAGATTTGATTTACACAAAAACCCGAAGTCGATTATAAAAGTAATCGGCGTAGGTGGTGGCGGTTCTAATGCCGTAAACCACATGTTTGGTCTAGGAATTAAAGACGTAGAGTTTGTGGTAGTCAATACCGACGCTCAGGCGCTTAAGTCTAGCCCAGTTCCTCTTAGGTTGCAACTTGGTGCCAATTTGACCGAAGGCCTAGGTGCGGGCGCAAATCCTGAGCAAGGTAAAAATGCAGCTATAGAATCAGAGGATGAGATCCGTGAGCTATTGGCTGATAATACCAAAATGGTATTCATCACAGCTGGAATGGGAGGAGGTACCGGTACCGGTGCAGCTCCTGTGGTAGCGAGAATCGCAAAAGAACTTAATATCCTGACAGTGGGTATCGTGACCGCGCCATTCATGTTTGAAGGAAAGAAAAAAATGAATGTAGCCCAGGCAGGTATCGAAGCGCTACGTGAGAATTGCGATACGGTGCTGGTTATTCTGAATGACAAATTAAGAGAGATCTATGGCAATCTTGCTATCAGAACTGCTTTCAGCAAAGCGGACGATATTCTATCTACTGCTGCTAGATCTATCGCTGAGATCATCACTGTTCATCAAGACGTCAATGTGGATTTTGAAGATGTGAAGACAGTAATGAAAGACGCAGGTGCAGCTGTGATGGGTTCTTCCACTGAGGAAGGCGAAGGACGTGCAATCCGTGCTGCGGGTGCAGCTATCTCTTCTCCATTGTTGAATAATGTAGATATCAAAGGAGCTGAGAAGATCTTGCTTTCTATCATGTCTGGCGAAGAAGAGGAATTGTCAATGGACGAATTGAGCGAAATCACTGAGTACATCCAAGAAAAAGCAGGTGACAACGCTGAGGTTATTTTCGGTCAAGGCATAGATCCGGAATTGGGCAAAGCTATCCGTGTGACGGTGATTGCTACTGGTTTTGAAATGGATAGATTGGCTGGCACCAAGAGAGAAGAAACTGCCAAAGCAATTGCCGCACCTTCTCCAGCTCCAGTAGCCAGCACTCCAGTGCAGGAAGTAGAGGAAGAAAAGACAGTGATCAATTTGGACTCAGGAAAATCTGAGAAAGTAAAAGAAGAACCAGTTTCTAACGGATCTACGTTTGTATTCTCCATGCCTAAAACTCCTGCCCCGGAAGTGAAGCCAGCGGCTGAAGCTCCAAAGAAAGAAGAACCAACTGAAGCTCCTAAACCAGCTCCTAAGAAAGAAAGCCTATTCTCTTTCATGAAGCCTAAGGAAGAAGTGAAAGCGGAAGCTCCAAAGCCAGCTCAGGAGAAAATCGTACACGATCTTTTCGAAGAAGAAGATGAAAAGAAAACTGTAGAAGAGCCTAAGAAAGAGGAAGAAGCAACTACTCCAGCTTTTGCAAATGATTACTATGAGCAAATGAAGCAGAAGGCGATTCAAAGAGCTCATGAGCGTTTCGAAAAGCTAAAAGGTAACCGTGCATTTAATCCAACTCCGGAAGAGTTGAAGGAAAAAATGGAAGTGCCTGCTTATCAGCGTAAGAATGTCGTTTTGAACGAACCTCAGCATAGTTCCGAGCCAAGCATCAGCAAGTACAACTTGAACGATGACAATGAGATTCTAGGAAATAATAGATTCCTGCACGATAATGTGGACTAAGTCCTAAAAATCAAGCAGCATGTCTGCCTGGGTTTGCAGCAAGTCCAAGTACAACCTGTTGGTGAGCAGGTTATCTGACATATTTTGCTCTATTTTGGCCAGTTTTGGCTTTAGAGCAAGGACCTGCATTCCCAGATAATGGAAGATGTCGGTAAGGTGGCTCATTGCGATGCCACCGCCGCCTATTCCAGATGAAATACCTACTAAAGCACATTTTTTGTTCCTAAATGTATTAGGATAAGTCATTCCGTCGATGAAGGTCTTTAGGATTCCCGGAAAAGAGCCGTTGTACTCAGGCACGATGAACACAAACTTTTTTCCACCCACCAATTGGTCATGAAACTCATTATACAATTCATGCTTCCCATTATTTTCATACAAAGCATTCTCTATAAAATCACTGGGTAAGTTTTCCAATTCAAGGATTTCGGATTCCTCCCCTTTATCTTTGAGAATTGCCTGATAAAGCTCAGCGATGGTTTTTGAAACTGAATTCTTGCGGTTGGTTCCTACGATTATCTTGATCATTTTCTGGTTTTTCTGAAAGGAATACATTCTTGCCTAGGCAAAAGTTCGAAGCTGGGAGGTAATTTATATATTTAGGGCAGGCAAATTTAACTTAATGTATTTAAGCTTTTAAACCAGTAAAAAGATTAAAGCATCATAGGATTTTGTAAACTCTGGCATTTAGGTTACTTCGGTCACCCGTCTTCGGTCTTCCTTCCAGTAAAGTAAAAAAATTATGGATACTGGCATCATTGCTGTAAAACAGATTCAACTTTATGAACTACCTAAATCAAATCTCTGAAGCAGCTTCTTTTATTCGTTCACACTATACCAGTGAAGTATCAACAGCGATCATTCTGGGCACCGGGCTGGGACATTTGGGTGATCAAATCATCGTGGAAAAGGAAATTGACTATGCTGACATTCCTCACTTTCCGCTATCTACTGTAGAAAGTCATTCCGGTAAATTGATTTTCGGGGAGCTGTCAGGAAAAAAAGTAATGGCTATGAAGGGACGCTTTCATTATTACGAAGGCTATTCCATGCAGGAGGTTACTTTTCCAGTTCGTGTGATGAAGAAGCTTGGAGTGAAAACGCTGCTGGTCTCAAATGCCAGTGGAGGTCTCAATCCAGATCATGAAGTTGGGGATGTGATGTTGATCCGTGATCAGATCGATTTATTTCCAGAGAGCCCACTTCGTGGAAAGCATTACGAGGAATTTGGTCCAAGATTCCCTGATATGAGCGATGCTTATTCAGCAGATTTGATTGCTATTGCGTTGGGATTTGCGAAAGCAAATAATTTCAGGGTTCACACAGGTGTCTATGCTGGAGTGCAAGGCCCAAATCTGGAAACTCCCGCAGAATACAAGTATCTACGGGTATTAGGCGCGGATGCTGTGGGAATGAGTACAGTGCCCGAAGTGATCGTGGCGAGACAAATGGCAATCGAGGTTTTTGGTGTTTCTGCGATTACCGACTTAGGGGTAGAAGGCAAAATCCAGCCAGTTACCATAGCCGCAGTGCTTGAAGCTGCTGCTAAAGCTGAGCCTATGATGGCTGAGATCATCAAGGAATTGGTAAGGCAGATTGGATGAGGATGAAAGCTTCACCGCTGACCGGCTTCTCCAGAAGCTGGACTAATAAGATTTTTATAACCATATAGTCACATAGAGATCATAGTTTACCAAGCATAGTTATAGCTTTCAGACCATTTTTACATTGGGAGTGACGCATTAACTGTGCTCCCCATGTCAACCCCAGTATCCACGATTGTTAATTCTCATTAAAAAAAACTGCGCCTTTGCGCCTTGGTGGGAGACATCAAGTGCCTACCAGCTAGTAGGCTTATAGTCCTTCAAAAATTTTCCATTCCAGTGTTTTCCTGTATTGATTCCATCAAAGAGTGGATCCAATACCCGGGCAGCTCCATCGACTATATCCAGTGGTGGTTGGAAGTCGTGCACTTCCTGCTTTCGCTTCGCTAGCTCCGCAGGATCTTCATCTGTCACCCATCCAGTATCCACGGCATTCGTGTAAATTCCTAATTTGGGTAATTCTGCCGCAGAAGTCAGCGTCATCATATTCAGCGCTGCCTTGGCCATATTGGTATGCGGATGTCGGGCTTCCTTGTGAAACTGATGAAATTTCCCCTCCATTGCCGAGACATTGATGATGTGTTTTTTGCCGGTGTTATCCTTCTTCATGATGTTTACTAGTCGGTTGCATAGTACAAAAGGTGCCACTGAATTCACCAACTGTACTTCCAGCATTTCGTTGGTTTGAATCTCGCCAAGCTTAAGCCGCCAGCTGTTTGTTTTCCGCAAGTCCACCTGCTGAAGATCTGCATCGAGTTTTCCTATAGGAAAAATTTCCTCCGAACTTAAAGAATCATCGATGCTGTAAGGGATTTGGGTCAGCTGAGCAGAAGAAGTTAGCCCGATTCCAAGTTGCTTTCCATGCCAGGAAACAGGCAGATTTTTACTTTCGCCTTCGGCAAATTCCTGGCTCAGCGCACGTATCTCCTGCAAGCAAGCATGATGATCGGAAAGTAATTTTTGCGAAGCTGAAGATAGATCAGTCCATGATAAGGACTCATTTTCCATCAAATGCTGGTAAAAACCACTTGGTCTCCGAACGGTCTGGGCAGCATTGTTGATCAGCACATCTAAGCGGTTGTATTGCTGCTCGATGTAATTACAAAAAATCTCCACACTTGGAATATGTCTCAAATCCAGTCCATGGATATGAAGCTGATCGCCCCATTCACTGAAGTCAGGTTCCTTGGCATAGCGCAATGCAGAATCCACAGGAAATCTAGTCGTTGCAATCACCGTAGCGCCTGCACGAAGCATCATGAGCGTGATGTGGTAGCCGATTTTCAATCTGGAACCCGTGACTAAAGCCACTTGGCCTTTCAGATCTGCCGTTTGGAAACGCTTGGCATAATTGAAATCTCCACAGCCCGTACACATAGTGTCGTAGAAATGATGCAGTCGGTCAAAGGATTCCTTGCAGACGTAGCATTCCCTGGGAGACTCAAGTTGGGTAGCTTCTTCGGCTTCCTTGCCAGTCAAAGCCAGCATGCTAGGAGCTATGAAAATAGAAGCTTCCCGCGCAGAACGAATACCCGTAGTCTTTCGGGCTAGAATGTCCTTTGCAATTACTTTTTTACGGTGGATTTTTTTTGCGCTCTTTTTGCGCTCAGCAAGTTCGTCTTTGCAGGGACGGGAAAATTGTCCCGCGGCCATCAGAAGCGCAAGCCTACTTTCCTTAGGAATGTCAAAAATCTGATCTGTGTCCTCATTCAATCCCTCCAGTACAGCAATGCATTGTGCGATTTGTTCAGGTGTGATTTTTACTGGGGTGACAGATTTATTTCCCTTCTCCATGGTCGTGTGCTTACAAGGGCATAAAAGTAGAGATTTAAAAAATGGAAAGTGAATTTGGATTGTTGTTGGTTGGTGCCATAAAGTCGGAAATTGAAAGAGGGGGAATAAAAATGTTGTGTATACAAGAGAAATTCAGATTGCTTCTACACTTGTACCTCGCTTATCGCAATGACGAACTTTTAAAAATTGCGCCGTTGCGCCTTCGCGGGAGGAATAAACTTTGCCGCCGCGAGAGAAATTTCACATATCACTAAGGGTAAACCCCAACTCCCCTGTCATAGATCCAAACTAAACCAATTAAGATGAATTCGTTTACTAAAATTTTTGGAGTGATATTTTTCATGGCGATCAATCCCCTGCAAGCACAGCAACTCACTCAAACGGTCCGTGGCAATGTGATCGACCAGATTACAAAGGCTCCTATGCCTGGCGCAACGGTGATGATTTTGGGTTCAGATCCAGTAATTGGAACTACCACAGATGTGGATGGGTATTTCAAACTCGCGGCATTACCCTTGGGCACTTACTCGCTTAAAGTAAGTTTTATGGGGTTTAAGGAAATTATTTTTCCCAACGTCCAATTGAACTCAGGTAAGGAAGTGGTTCTGACAATTCCTTTGGAGGAGGATATCACACAAATCGATGAATTTGTAGTGACGGCTACTGAAAAAGACCGGACTATCAACGATATGATTCAGGTCAGTGGAAGAACATTCTCTGTAGAGGAAGCAAGGAAATTTGCTGCAGCTGTAAATGATCCAGGCCGAATGGCAGCCTCTTTCTCTGGAGTAACCAGCACAGATGACGGCAACAATAACATTTCCATCCGTGGCAACAGTCCTAATGGTTTGCTTTGGCGGATGGAAGGGATAGATATTCCAAATCCCAATCACTTTGTCAATCCCGGCACCTCTGGTGGTGGCGTATCCATCTTGAGTTCTCAGTTGCTGGCCAATTCTGATTTCGTGACCGGAGCTTTTCCTGCGGAATATGGCAATGCACTTTCAGGCGTGTTTGACCTGAGTCTGAGAAAAGGGAATAATGAAAACCAAGAATTCACAATTCAAGCAGGGTTTTTAGGTTTGGACTTGGCGGCAGAAGGCCCGATCGCCAAAAACTACAAAGGTTCTTATCTGGTCAACTACCGTTATTCTACGCTTTCTTTGCTATCAAACATCGGTCTTCCGCTTGGTGACTTTGTGACCAATTTTCAGGATTTGTCCTTTAATATCTATTTGCCAACTGGTGCGAAAAGTAACATTACCCTATTTGGCTTCGGTGGGCTGAGTGATCAGAAAGGCGATGCGCAAAAGGATTCGCTGGAATGGGAATCTGAGGGCGATCGCTACGGAAGCACTTTCTTTTCTAATACGGGTGCAGTGGGAATCAAGCATTCATTTATATTGAACCAAGCGAATTTCCTTCAAACTACTGTGCTGGCTTCAGGAAATGCCTTGGGTACTACAGAATCCAGACTGGATGACAACTTGCAGTCTCAGGATCGTTTTTATGAAAATTACAGCAATTCCAAGGTCACATTAAGTTCTGTTTTGAATACCAAGTTTTCCGCCAAAGCGAGTTTGAGAAGTGGGTTTTATGTTAATCAATTGTATTACAACCTACGCGAGGACGACTTTGAGGAAGCTGCACAAAGCTTGGAAACCAACATCAATTCTAAAGGAAATACACAGAGTATTCAGGCTTTTTCCCAACTGAATTACCGTGCCAGCGAGAGACTGACGTTGAATGTCGGGCTGCATTACCTACAGCTTTTGCTGAACAACTCTAACTCGATAGAGCCAAGACTCAGTGCTTCTTATGCGCTGGATGAAAAGCAGCGTCTGAGCTTCGGGTATGGACTCCACAGTCAGGTGCAGCCATTGGGAACATATTTCGCCGAGCAAGAGGTGAACGGACAGATTATCCTTCCTAATAAAGATCTTGGTCTGAGCAAATCGCATCATTTTGTGCTGGGCTATGATCGCTCATTAAATCCATATTTGCGCATGAAAGTGGAGACTTACTATCAACTTTTGTTTGATATACCGATCAAAAGCGTTGCGGATGAAACTTATTCCATCATCAATCAGCAATGGACTTTTGCTACTGACCCGCTGGTGAATGAAGGCTTTGGAAGAAACTATGGAGTGGAGCTTACCTTGGAGCAGTTTACGCACAATGACCTGTACTTTCTGCTTTCCACTTCTCTCTACAATTCCAAGTACAAAACCAACGAGAATATCTGGAGAAATACGGCCTACAATGGCAATTTCAATGTGACGCTGACTGCCGGCAAAGAATACAAGCTGAAAAAAGAGCGAGTGCTCGGACTGAATGTCCGTGCCATCTACACTGGTGGGCTTCGCACCACACCGATCAATCTGGAGGAATCCATAGAAAAAGGGGAGGGCGTATATGATGAGAACCTGGCCTATACAGCTCAGAATCCAGCCTATTTCCGCACAGATCTTCGCTTTAGTCTAAAGAAAAACAAACCCAAGTCCACCCGTACTTGGGCACTGGATATCCAGAATGCCACCAACCGCAAAAATGTCTATGGGAGCTACTTCGAACCTATGGACGGAGAGATCAAAACCTCCTATCAAACTCCGTTGATTCCTATTTTGAGTTACCGGGTAGAGTTCTAATGAACTTGAGGACAGTTTTTAGAGAATACATAATAATGTAGATGTATAATATGGAACTTCAGTCTCTTCTGCCTGCGGATAGGTAGGGGTTTTTGGGGCCAATAAAAGCAAAAGATGGGGACTGGCCACATTTTGGAAACCATATTGGGATTTCTTTGGATCAAGTATGGTAAAATCTCTTCAAGTGTTCTCTTATTTCTCTTTGTACTCCATCCAGTCCACTTCCAACTCAAAGGGGAATTTAGGTTTTTCAAGTGAATTAGGTTTCCCTTCCACCGCCCAGTCCTTTGTATGCCAAAAGTTCATCCGATACTTGGATGCATGCTGGGGAATCCCGAGTTGCGAACCTTGATAATCCCATAGAACAAGTGTGTCAGCCGTCTCAGGATGTAGCATCCACCAGCGTAATCTGTCACTTTCCCAGTCAAATCCATAGGTGTGAAACTGCGACGAAGCATCGAAATTTTCGATAGCAGGGATACTTGCAGGGATATTTTGTGAGCCGGTCAAAGGTGTTGGTGTCCCGTCGAATCCCACTTTTGAGATCGTTTCGATTATTTTTCCCTCTGCTAAATTGATGATTCTTCCTATGCGTTGCAGCTTGCCATGTTCACCCGTCCAAGTGCCCACGTAGATGATTCTTGGGTCAGCCAGCAGCCATTCGAAGTCGATTTCGCTCAGGCCTTCTTGATCGTCTTCATGGTAGGTGAAATAGCCCACCACAGCACCTACATTAGGCTGCTTTTTTGTTGCATTAGGCACTTTAAGCCTAGTAGAGTAAGTCCCGAAATGGGTGAAATGCTTGGTGATAATCTCTGGTCCCTTACCTGGGCCAGCTATTTCATCCGGATTCAGTTTGAAGGACAGTATCTTGGTTTTTCGTTCAGATGGAGATGAAATCCCAATTTTATGTTTAAAATCGACATTCGCTCCTGTTGAGCCGTAGCGAAAATTCTTTAACCTAGATTCTGAGAAGTCCTCGCAGAAAGACTTATGCTTTTGATCTGATTCATTTGGAACAAAGCTAGCCATTAGCAAAAAAAGTAAGATAAATACGTGTTTCATATGTTTATAATTTTTTCTTTAAGGCCATATGGAATCTCGCATGCATTATAATCATCCCAGTGTGTGACTTTCTAGTCATGTTCAAAATTTCTTTTGTTCTTTTGCCTTGACGCAAAAGAACCAAAAAGTCAAGACGCCAGCAAAGCTCCACCCCGCAGGCCAGCCGCCTGGCTCGCTGCTGCGACAGCCTTACGCGCCCTAAGAACAAGCATATCTGCTGTTGCGGTGTATGCTGGGAATAATCATCCCCCTGTGTGACGTCTGCGGCATGCTCGATTTCATTGGATTGAAGATAAGAGAATTTATTGTCTCATGACTTTGGAATATATAACTAGTTGAAAGTTCATCGGGTTTAAGTCTGCTGAATCACTGAGTTGAACTACTACGAAATGGTTATCTGTAGAGGTGAATCTGTTATTTCTAACCTAGCATCTACAATCTTTTTCCATATATGCATCTCCAATAAAGGTGTTGGTTCGGATAGCTAGACTCGCCGAGCCAAGGTTCCAATAGTTTTTTATTTATCAAGTAATGTATTGAATGTCACGAGATTAATCGGGGGTGTGGATAAAGTTTTGTACCTTAATCTGATTCAAACATAATTTTTATAGCTATGTCACTTTTTACGAATTGCTATCAGGAAATAGTCGGAGTAGATCAAAACCCAATCAATAGGGAAGAAATCACGAAGTGGGCAAAAGAATATTGGTGTGCAGTGCATCCACATTCAGAGGGGGAAGGCTATGTGGATTTTATGATGGAAGAGGGGTTAGACAGCGTAAATGCATCTTATGGTAAAAATTATGAAAAACTTTCTGTGATAAGAGAAATATTACGATTCAGATAATTTTCAGTCTGAATCAAAATATGAAACCGAAAAATAATCAATTCAAACTTCAACCTAAACCCTTTCAATTATGGAACGCATAAATGTAAACTCTAGAAGAAAATTCCTCGGAACTCTCGCTGCAACTGCTAGCATGTCTAACGTAGGAACAGCCGTTTTGGCTGAGGGAATTAATGGTAATAGCACAAAATTTATCCACGAAGCGGATGAATGGTTTAAGAAGATAAAAGGTTCTCACAGGGTGGTGTATGACGGATCTACACCTCACGACGGTTTTGCAATTATTTGGAATTGGGCTTTTTATTTATCTAATAATCAGACAGGATCGGAAGATTCTGATATTACAGCTATGTCAGTCTTAAGGCATTCAGCCATCCCGTTTGCATTGAAGAGTGAGCTTTGGGAGAAATATAATTTAGGGGAGTTTTTTGGGATAATGGACAAAAAAACCCAAAAGCCTTCCTTGAGAAATCCCTATTATGAGCCCCAGGAGGGTGATTTTCCTGTTCCAGTAATTCAAGGGATCAAAGAACTTCAGTCCAGAGGAGCGATGTTTTGCGTCTGTGACTTGGCATTGAACGTTTATGGTGGTGCGAAGGCTCAGCAAATCGGTAAAGAGGCCGCAGCAGTTTATGAAGAATGGAAAAATGGGGTATTGCCAGGTATTCAGATTGTGCCATCTGGAGTTTGGGCGCTAGGCAGAGCTCAGGAAAATGGATGCGGATATATTTTTGCCGGTAATTAATAAGGCGAGAACTAAAATTACAGACGAGTAATTATTGCTTTCATAGGTTATGTGCTCCAAGTTTTCAAGCTTACCTGCCATGGGTGAGCTTGAATTTAATTACTTCCTCGGATGAAAATCCGTCAACACCTGCCTCAAATAATCCCGATCCAGATGAGTATAGATTTCCGTGGTCGTGATGCTTTCATGGCCAAGCATTTCCTGCACTGCACGGAGATCGGCTCCTCCTTCGATCAGATGAGTGGCAAAGGAATGTCGGAACGTGTGGGGGGAAATATTCTTTTCGATTCCTGCTTGCTCAGCAGTTTTTTTGATAATCAGAAAGATCATTACCCGGGAAAGTTTCTTCCCTCTTCGGTTTAGAAAAACATATTCTTCATGGCCTTTGGCGATAGTTTGGTGTACACGGACTTCGTCTTTATAGATGTTTAGATATTTCAAGGCATCTTTTCCGATGGGCACTAGACGTTCTTTGTTTCCCTTGCCCGTCACTCTCAGAAAACCTACATCTTCGAACACCTGTCCTTTTTTTAATTCGGTAAGTTCAGAAACGCGAAGTCCTGAACTGTATAGCATTTCCAGCATCGCACGGTTGCGGTGGCCTTCAGGTTCTCCGAGTGGTATTGCCTCCAAAAGCTGCACAATTTCCTGATAGCTTAGTGTGTCGGGAAGTTTACGACCAAGCTTCGGAGCTTCCAGAAGCTGAGCAGGGTCTTCGGTGATTCTGTCCTCATACATCAGGTATTTGTAAAAAGCTTTGATTCCTGATATAATTCTGGCGTGGGTATATTCCGATATTTCCAGCTTGGCTAGTTCGTTTACAAACCTTCTTAGATGTTCCAGTTCCAGCGTCAAAGGGCTTTGATCAGGGAAATTTGTATCACTGTATTTCGCCAGTTTTTCCACATCCCTGGTATAAGCTTCAATAGAATTCCCGCTAAGCGATCGCTCTAGTTTGAGGTAATGGCGGAATTGTTTGATGTGGTTTTCCCAGACTTTGTGCATAGGAAGTTTATAAAATTGAAAAATTGAGAGGTTGGAAAATTAACATTCCCGCATTTCGTCTAGATTTCCTTCCCATGTGATTTTGCCTCTTAGATTGGCTAATTCAGCCAATTTGATTTTTCTCAGATAAACTTTTAAAGCTTCTTCTACGACTTCCTTTGGATTTTTGTGATCGTTTTTTTTGAGAATTTCAGCAATCAGATTATTGATTAATTCATTTTCCATATCCAAGTGATTAGACCCAAAAGTAAATTTAGGGATTTTCGTTCAGCTATTTGTTCAATAGAATATTCTATAAGCTTTTGGAATAAAATCTTACGTATATCAGCTTTTCTGCCTGCAGGAATTCAACAGCAACATAAGAGATGGCAAACTAAATAATGGAAGGCAACTTCGGTCACCCGTCTTCGGTCTTCGGTCCACCTAAACAAAGAAAATAACATCATTGCCTGCATTACGGAAAATCACAAGAAACTTTCAACCTTCCAACTTTACCACTTTAAAACCTGAAAATCCTTTTAACTTTGAGCTGATAACCATCAAACCGAATTTTGTTTTGAAAATCCTGATCATTAACGGGCCAAATCTTAATCTACTTGGGAAAAGAGAGCCGGAAGTCTATGGAAGTACTTCTTTCGAAGAATATTTTGAGGGCTTGAAAAAAGCTTTTCAGGATATTGATCTTCATTATTATCAAAGTAATATAGAGGGCGAACTGATCAATAAGATTCACGAAGTTGGATTTTCTTTTGATGCCATTCTTCTGAATGCAGGTGGCTTTACTCATACTTCCGTAGCAATCTCTGATGCCATCGCCGGAGTGACAACTCCTGTCTTAGAAGTACATATTTCGAATATCTATAAGCGGGAAGAATTCCGCCACAAAAGCATCATTTCCAAATCCTGTGTCGGAATGATTTCAGGCCTTGGCCTCAAAGGCTACGCGCTAGGAATTCTCTATTTTCAATAACCACTACCTACTATGCTTACTTTTGCTCCTGGGCCATCCAAAGTATACGATGCCCTTCCTACTTATTTGCAAGATGCCTACAACGAAGGTATTCTGAGTGCAAATCACCGCAGCAATGCCTTTATGCATTTGTATCAGGAAACTGAGCAACTGATGCGTGAAAAGCTGCATATGCCGGATGATTACAAGCTGCTCTTCACATCCAGTGCTACCGAAAATTGGGAGATCATCACCCAATCTATCGTGCAACAGGCGAGTTTTCATATTTACTCAGGTTCCTTTGGGAAAAAGTGGATAGGCTTTGCGAAGCATATCAATCCGGCTACTGATGGGTTGAAAATCGAAGCGAACGAGGCAATCGATGTGGCAGGATTGGAGATTTCAGAGGATTTTGATGTGATTGCGCTGACGCAAAATGAAACTGCCAATGCCACTCAAGTTCCGATGTCGGTGATTGATGCGATCAAGGAAAAATACCCCGAGAAAATGATCGCTGTGGATACAACTTCTTCTATGGCCGGGATTGAATTGGATTTTAGCTTGGCAGATATTTGGTACGCATCGGTGCAAAAATGCTTCGGTCTTCCAGCAGGTTTGGGCATTTTGATACTTTCTCCTAAAGCCATAGAAAAATGCGAGAGTAAAGGAGAGAAAGGCAGATACAACAGCTTGAGTTTTATGCTGGAAAATGCTGTGGGTTATCAGACGCATTACACGCCAAATGTATTTGGGATCTATTTGCTCAACCGGGTTTTAAAAGACTTACAGGAAATCCAGCACATCGATGCAAATCTTCGTGAGCGTATGCAAAAGTTGGAAAATGCCGTAGCTCAATCAAAATCACTTCGGATGCTAGTAGATAATGCAGAAACTAGAAGTACCACTGTATTGGCAGTTACTGGTTCTGAGGATTTGATAGCCTCTGTGAAGAAAGATGCTGAAAAGGAAGGAATGCAGTTAGGATCTGGCTATGGTCCTCATAAGCCTACCAGTTTCCGAATCGCCAATTTCCCTGCGATCACGAATGCGGAAATGGATAAGTTGGTTGCGTTTTTGGGAAGGTTTTAACCGCGGAGGACGCGGAGTTTTACACAGAGGGCGCGGTTTATAAGCACTTTGCTGGTTCTTCAGACTTGAGCCATTTTAATTATTCACGGCAATTACGCCAGACGCCTAATTTTCTTTGTTTAAGGAGCTGTAAGACGGAAGAACCTCACTTGCTAAAGGTAGGGTAAACTTGAAATTACTTCCTTGTCCCTCTACACTTTCAACCCAAAGATGCCCACCAAGTCTTTCTACAAACTCTCTGCAAAGCACTAGACCTAAGCCAGAACCACTTTCGTTATCAGTACCTAGGGATGTCATGGTAGTGGATGGGTCAAAAATCTTACGAATGGTCTCTTCGCTCATTCCTACTCCATTGTCGCAAATAGAAATCTCCACCTCATCCTCGCTTGTAGTCGCTAAGATACCAATGCACCCTCCTTGATTTGTGAATTTTATTGCGTTTGAAATTAGATTTCGCAAAATAGTCCCTAAAATATTTCTGTCTGTAAATAATACGATATCACTCGTTGGTGCATAATTCAAAGTAATATTTTTAGCCTTTGCCAGCGATTCTTTAAGCCAGAGTATCTCAGTTATGACTCTGGACAGTATGATTTTATCTGGGATAAAACTTAATTCCCCCGTTTGTGACTTTGCCCAATTCAACAAGTTATCAAGCAAATTAAGGGTGTTTTTTGCAGTAGAATTAATTAGATCAATAAATTCTACAGATTCTACTTCACCCATATCGCTTTCTTTGAGTAGCTCAGACAGGCCTATAATATTGTTAAACGGATTTCTTAGATCATGTGCAATGATGGAAAACAGCTTATTTTGGGTTAGGTGTAAATCTTCTAGTTTAAGTTTACTCTGTTGTATTATTATATTTTTTTCAAGTATGGTTTTTTGATCAATCTCTTTTAAAAGCATAATGAAACCTATACTGGAACCACTTATGACAAAAAGAGAAATTATCAGAAACCAATTACCAATCGTTGAATTAGTTGTAAAAATATAAGATTGATCTAATTGGTAAATATAAAAAGCCCTGATCAGCTGGAACATAGAATAGATCAAAAGCACTCCACTTATCAGTAATGCGGATTTGTACTTATTCTTATTGGTAAAAAGATAATAGGAGCCAACGATAAAGAAAAATGAAGAGGATGCTATCCGTATTACATGGAGAATTGTGTTGTTATCTTCGACGATTAAAATGCAGGAAAAACCCAGAAAAACGGCAGTAATGAAAACCCACATGACCTTTTTTCGAATTTTACCATCGAAAGAAAGAAGGCCAAATGAAGTCAGTGCAAAACTGGAAATCATAAGGAAATTGCTTATCCGGGATGAAAATAAAGGAGGAAAATGATCTCTAAAATTAAACAGGACGATAGCGATTACTTGAAACGCAATCCCCAGTGCAACTAATAGCAAATACCATCGCTTGTGATGGTAAAAATATTGAAAGATGAATAAGGCAATTATGAATAAATTATTGAGTGCTAAAAAAAACAATATTGAAGGGTAATCTAGGGCCATATTATTTTCCTCTATTTATTTGAGTTTGATAAAGATTAAAAAATTCACTCAATAATCTGGCTTTTAAGTGTGTTTTTAGAAACGTAAAACTTATAAACCATTGAGGTTTTGAAAAGCTGAATGGTTTATAAGTACATTCGCGGAATGTTTGATTTGAAAGAAATATTATCGGTTTCCCTGATCCTTTTTTCAGTGATTGATATTCTCGGCTCTATCCCTATTGTTGTCAATCTGCGGCAGAAAGTGGGTCATATTCAGTCCGAAAAAGCCACCTTGGCAGCAGGTGTATTGATGATTTTATTTCTTTTTGCAGGCAAATCTATTTTAAGTCTATTCGGAATAGGAGTGGAGGATTTCGCGATTGCCGGTGCGCTGATCATCTTTGCGATCGGTGCCGAGATGATTTTAGGAGTCGAGCTTTTCAAATCAGGTCCGGATGCTTCCGAAACTGCTTCTATCGTGCCAATTGCATTTCCTTTGATCGCAGGAGCGGGTACACTCACGACGATTTTGACGCTGAAAGCTGAGTTTGCGCAGATTAACATTGCGATAGGAATTCTCCTGAATCTGGTCTTGGTTTACATTGTGCTGAAAAGTACTGGTTGGCTGGAGCGAAAAATAGGAAGGACCGGTTTAGATGTTCTAAGAAGGATTTTTGGGATTATTTTGCTTTCCATCGCCGTGAAGATTTTCAAGACAAATGCCTTCCCATTAAGTATGGAGTCAGGGATTTAAGCCACATCATTAACGTATTTTCATTTACTTAGCCCCATGATTTCCATTTACACTGACGGTGCAGCCAAAGGCAATCCAGGTCCAGGAGGCTACGGTGCCGTCCTGAAATTCAATAAACATAGAAAGGAACTCTCTGAAGGCTTTCGCCTGACCACCAACAATCGCATGGAGCTGTTGGCTGTGATCCGTGCGCTCCAGGCACTTACCACTGATGAGTTTCCAGTGCAGATTTATTCAGACAGCAAATATGTAGTCGATTCCGTAGAAAAAGGCTGGATTTGGGCTTGGCAGAAAAAGGGTTTTAAGGACAAGAAAAACCCTGATCTGTGGCTTCGTTACATTCCGCTGCATCTGAAATACAAGCCGAAATTCATCTGGGTTAAAGGACATGCAGGAAATCTCGAAAATGAAAGATGCGATGTTCTGGCTGTGCAAGCGGCCGAAGGGTTTGATCTAAAGGTCGATACGGGTTACGAAGCGAGTTTATGATTTACCTAAAGTTTATTTAAGAATTCGGCAAGAAACACTTTGACGGGTAATATTTGCATGTTTTTTCCCTCTGAAGAAAGTGTATCCCTTTGATCAAGCGTGAGGATAAAGCCTTCAGTTTTCCCAAAAAATTCCATGGCTTCTGCAAGTCCATCCACTTCGCGCTTTTGATTATCGAGATGGATTTTTTCGGTGACCTGTATAAGCCATTTGCAGGAATCACCTTCAAAAACGACAAAATCGCACTCCTTATTCTCCCTGAAATAGTAGGTTTTTAATCTTGTTTTTCTGAGCAAGATATACACGAGATTTTCAAGCAATCTTCCTTGATCTTTGCTAAAACTCAATGAATTTGCCTTGGCAAATCCAGTGTCTATGCAATAAACTTTTTTGGGATTCTTGGAGATACTTTTAGCTGACCAACTGAATCTTGGCAGAAAGAAGAGTAAATAGGCATCTTCTAGCCAAGACAAATAGTCGGAAACAGTAGTCGCCGATCCTACCTCAAAAGTTTTTTTAAGGCTATTGAAGCTCATCTCTTTTCCTACATTGGATATCAGGAAAAGCGTGATGTCCATGAGCGTCTTGGTGTTTTTTATGCTGTAGCGTATGGAGATGTCTCTAAAGACGATATCCTTGAGTAGGTTTTGTAATACCTCAGGGTTTTTGTCACGTAGATATTCCGGAAATCCGCCTGAGTTCAAATACTCTTCGAAACTTGTCTGTTCATCTGGCTTTGCATTGTATTCCAAAAATTCCTGATAAGAAAAAGGAAATATCTCATGGGCTAAATAACGGCCTGTAAGTCTTGTTCCAAGTTCTCGGCTGAGTAATGATGCATTCGAGCCGGTGACATAGACTTTCTGCCCCCGGTCATGAAGCTGTCTTATGTAGACCTCCCAGCCCTGCACGTTTTGTATTTCATCAAAGAAATAGGTTGAGTTTTCCTCTCCAAACACCTCATCTAGTTTTGGGAAGTCACTTATTTCAAAACCAAATATCCGTGGATCCTCAAAGTTGAGGTAGGAAAAGTCTGTCTGGGTTTCTGAGATGATCTGCCGCATTAGCGTGCTTTTCCCACAACGACGTATCCCTGTGATTACTTCTATATGCGTGCTGGAAGGTTTTAAATTCTTGGCAGCTTCTCTCTTGGTTATAGAGTTGTCCCTGAGCACTAATTTTTTTTGCCCTGCTACTGCCGACGCTATTTCTTCTTTAAGTATCATTAGATGAGATCTTTATTACCTCAAAGATACTGTTTATTTTATCAAAGTATAAAAGTTTACTTTTATGGAAGATAATAGTTTACGATAACAGCATAAACTATTAGAATTTTTATTTACAAACTTCTGATTTAGTACCTCATAATCTATCCATCGTCATCAGCGGCACATCCTCACGATTGACTTCCAAAAGTGATTTGTATTCTGACTCAGGATATGTCCATCCCTCTTCACTCAATTTATAAAGGAGAGGAGCAAGGTTTTGAACAGCAGCTTTGCAGCCTTGGACGATTGCTCCCATATTTCCGGTTTGTTTAGACAGCACGGCTTCGTTTTCGATTTCAAAAGGGCCAGAGAATTCTTTTTCTTTTAGAACATTGACAAACTCTCGCCAATCCATCGAGTCGCCTAGTCCAAACCCTGGTAAAGTTGCTTCATAGTGATGTCTGTCCCATGGGTTGGTGCTGGATGGAATACCTGCTTTTTCTGCCCATTCTGTTTTGACTTCCTGCATGGGATACATATTGCCCCAGAAGGGATCAGGATTGTTTCGAGTGGATTTGACATGAATTCTCTTTAGGCGATTCATATCGGTATTTTTGATCACTTCTACGGGGTCAGTATGTTGCCATACATCATGCGAAGGATCGTAGATTTCTCCGTGATTTGATTCTGGGATAAGTTCATACATGATTTTCCGGGCTGCCAACACTCCCGGAAGATTATTAAACGTACCAAAGTGTCCTGAGCTTCTCCAGCCTTCCATTGGGCAGTTTTCGTAAAGTACAGTTACTCCAAGACTATTTGCATAGCGGATGATCGGCCCGAAGATTCGCTGATATTCGAGCAAGTTCTTTTCAAAGCCACCCTCTTGATTTCCGAGTTCGTGATTGTAGCCCACGAAAGTCCCGACTTTTACATCGTTTTCATCTCCTCCAAGCAAGTACGCCATTCGGATCAGTTTCAAAAGATGATTTTGATTCTTGATTCGCTCAGTCGGGTCACCACCGATTAGATTATCAAAGGCTCCGATGGAAAGGCGAAGTTTTACTCTATTAAATTTCTCAATCAGTTTTTTGGCTTCTTCTGGGTCAAAATTCTCATAGTCCAAATGCGTAGCGACGAAATCATCTCTAGTACCATCTTTTCTGAAAACGCAGAGATCAAGTCCTTGAGCGCCGATTTCTAATGCTTTCTCTACCGTTTGATCCAAGTTGAGTTGGTCAAAAGCAGAGGTCATGATCCAGATTGGGTTTGCCATTTTTTGGTAGTTTGGGGGTGAGGCAAAAAAAGGAAATAAACCATGCGCTTACAAGTGCATGGTTTATTTCCTTTTTAGGATTTTAAAGAAGGTTAAAGGAAATCAATGAACTAAGGTGAGCTTCACTTCTTGCGTACCAAAGCCCGGCAACGCTACATCTTGAGAAACCACAAGCTCACTACTTGTGACGCTTACCACTTTTAAATCACCTGCTGCACCTGGAATATCGATGATATCACTATCGACAGATAAGATTTTAGTGGCTCCATTGTAATCCCATGTGAAATCTTCTGTCTGTGGAGAAGAATCATCACATTTGGTGGCACCAGAATCTACTACTCCGGTTCTAAGGTTAGTCTCGTAGTTAAATGTAATTAGGTTATCAAGATGGCAGGCATCAATAAAAGCGCTTGCATCTATTCCTGCGGCAGTGACTTTACTAAATTTCCATGCTATGCCCGACCCGATCAGTTCGGCATCTGTCTTCATCGGATCAGTATCGTCTTCACTGCCACATGATCCTAAAGCAACAAGGCAAGTGAGTGCCACTAGAAAATTTAATTTGAATAATGGTTTCATAGAGAAAAATGGTTTAAAATAGAAGTCTAAAGTAATAAAAATTAGATTTAGACTTTTAGAAAAGTGCTTCACTCATCATTATTCATTTGCGGAATACCTTTTTCTGAGTTCTACTTTTACTTTTTGTCTTTCCCAAAGAGCTTTTGCCAAATCAGGAGCTACCTGATCTGGTTCGGATTCATGTAAGATTTTTTTGAGCTTGTCTTCCCCTAAATCTATGCGATAGCAAATCTGCAGCAATCGCTCAAACTCCCGGTCCAGCATAAATGAGATGACTTTGGAAAGCGTGGCTATGGCTTTTTCTTCATCAAATTCTGAGCTGACTTCTGGAAGTTCAAAGTCTTTGCGAAGCAAAGAATAAGCATCGTGAGACAAGGATTCACTCATACTTGATTTCAAAAAAGCCCTGAGGTGAATCGGGGCTAGATTAGTATTATTCTGATTTATCTTCAGACTTTGTGTCTTCAGGTTTTTCTTCCTCAGATTTCACCAATACTCCAGGTGCTTGTGCACGAAGTAAGTTGTACCAAGTGATCAGCTTTTTGATGTCAGAGGCGTAAACTCTGGCTTCATCCACTTCAGGAAGAACATGCTTCATGAATGCTCTAAGCTCAGCGTCATCAGGATTGGCGTCCAGACCCAAGTCACCTTGGAATTCCGCTTCAATCTTTTGCATCACGGATTCCAGCGGTTCAGCTCCTTCCTCTGTCAATGTATAGATAGAAATATCACTTAAAATAGATACACGTTGAGCCATACCAGCTACAAGTTTGGTTTTCTTGGTATCCATGCTTTCTAGGATTACTCCTGTGCGTGAAGGCTTCAAAACTTTAAACAAACCGGGTTTACCGGCTACGGTGGCAAGATCTTTAAAATTCATTTGATTTATTTTTTCAAGGATGCAAATATAGGATTATCAATTAAATGATTCACCTAGCTTCATATTCTGTTATTAGTTCTTCAATAAACTTCGTCAGTTCTTCTTTGCCGGTGCTAGCTTCTGCACTAGTGACGAAGTAGTCTGGCTCTTCTTCAAATAATTCTCTCGTCTTATTTAAGAATTTCCTGATGTTTTGATCAGTTTTGGACTTGGACTGTTTATCTGCTTTGGTGAATACCAAAGCTGTAGGCACACCTTGAGATCCGCACCAAAGCAGAAATTCCAAGTCTATCTGCTGAGGTTCCAATCTGCTGTCTATCAAAACGAAAACACCGCAAAGATTCTCTCGCTTGGTGAGGTAAGTAGTAATCATGCTTTCCCAGCCTTGCTTCACTTTCAGATTTACTTTGGCGAAGCCATAGCCCGGCAGATCGACTAGATACCATTTGTCATTGATCAGGAAGTGGTTGATCAATTGGGTTTTACCTGGTTTCTGAGAAGTCTTTGCCAGCCCTTTCTGGTTGACCAGCATATTGATCAGAGAACTTTTGCCCACATTTGATCTGCCGATAAAAGCAATCTCAGCACGGTCTGGTTTTGGACAATTTCCGGGATTGTTATTACTGATTACAAAGGTGGCTTTCTGGATCATCTGCTAGTATTTGCGTGCAAAAGTACGACATTATCCGGAATGAGGTATGAAGAGACGAATCGGAACATTTTTCCATTCCTCGTGTTTCTTCGCTAATATTGCTCCTTCAAAGACAGAATTCCGATGGCCGTAGTACCTTACAAAGACAAGCAAGATTCCAAGAAAGATCAAGTAGCTGAGATGTTTAATAACATCTCAGGCAAATATGATTTACTCAATCACGTGCTCAGCATGGGAATTGATATCACTTGGCGAAGAAAAGCAATTAAATACCTGAAAGAGGATCAGCCCAAATTGATCTTGGATATTGCTACCGGTACGGGAGATTTTGCGATTGAAGCACTTTCTTTGAACCCGGATAAGATTATCGGCGTGGATATTTCTGAGGGAATGCTGGAAGAAGGCCGCAAAAAAATAAAGAAAAAAGGCCTGGAGGATAAAATCGAGCTTCAACTTGGGGATTCGGAAGGCTTACTTTTCGAAGATAATAAGTTTGATGCAGTCATCGTTTCTTTTGGTGTCAGGAACTTTGAGAACCTAGAGAAAGGATTAGCTGATATGTATCGCGTACTGAAGCCAGGAGGTAAAGTGGTGATATTGGAATTCAGCAAGCCAAGAAAAGCTCCGATGAAGCAGGCCTATGCCTTTTATTCCAAGGCTATTCTTCCTCAGATTGGCAAAATTGTATCCAAAGACAATTCTGCTTATACTTATCTTCCTGAGTCAGTACAGGCCTTTCCAGATGGAATGGATTTCCTCAGAATTATGAATACAGTTGGATTCACAAGCAACCTATGCAAACCACTCACATTTGGAATAAGCTCAATCTATGTAGGAACAAAATAGTCCTAGTAGGTTTAGTGTTTTTCTTTGCGGCCATTCCTACGTTTGGACAAGGCATGTTTGGCTTGACTTCGGAGTCCGGATCAGACAACAGAACCCTATCGTATGGGTTTTTTCTTGCGGGACATAATAGCACCCTAAGAGTGAAATATACTGATGCTTTCCTGAATTCTCAGGTTACCAATGACTTCACCAATGTGAGGAGTATTCAGCCGCTATTTTCGCCTGGTTTTTCTCTTGGATTTATTGGTATTTTGAGATTTCATGACCAAGTTTCTTTGATGTTTACCCCAAAGGTTGGATTTTATGAATACAAAACGGAAGTAAGTTATTTCAATGTGATTGATCCTACCTTAATCCTAACTACGGATGAGGTAATTGATGGGGGAAACCTCAATACGTCAACTAGTGAAGTATTCACTTCTGAAGCAACCATAGTTGAACTCCCACTTTTATTCAAATATCGATCTGTTCGTTTCAACAATACACGTATGTATTGGGTAGGTGGTGCGAGTTATCAGTTTCGTACCAAAGGTCAGGATGAGGCGAATGTGGATGACATTGTGATGACAGGGCAGGATTTTTCTATTGAAGCCGGAATGGGATTCGAGATTTATTTCAAATACTTCAAGTTTGCCCCTGAGATTCGTTTTTCGCATGGACTGATGAATGCTTATCAAGCAGAAAATACACGGTCGGATCTTCGGGATGCGATTTCCTCAATTAAAAGAAAAAGTATTACACTATACCTGAATTTTCAATAGCACATAAAGGTGTAGCGTTGAGCTTGTGGAAATTAGACTTTTAGAGTAAGCTATCTATTTGGTTTCTGCCTAAATCTATTTCTGTTTATCTTTCAGGATGAAACACAAAATTGCCTTAGTCACTGGAGCAACTTCTGGAATCGGCAAAGCTTCTGCTATTTCGCTTGCTAAAATAGGATTTGACATTATCGCAACAGGAAGACGCGGAAATCGTCTGGAGGACCTCAAGTCAGAACTGCCCCAAGGAATTGATTTTTTGCCTTTAGTATTCGATGTGCGTGATCGGGCAAAAGTAAAGGAGATTCTGGACAATCTTCCTGAAAAATGGAAAGCCATAGACGTACTGATCAATAATGCCGGAAATGCCCATGGAATCGACCCCGTACAAACTGCCAATCTAGACGATTGGGACGCGATGATGGATATCAATGTGAAAGGACTGCTGTACGTGTCCAGAGCAATTATACCTGGAATGACGGAGCGGAAATCAGGAATGATTATCAATATAGGCTCTATCGCGGGTAAGGAAGTTTATCCCAATGGCAGTGTCTATTGCGGAAGCAAGCATGCCGTAGATGCAATCACTAAAGGGATGAGGTTAGACTTGAATCCATTTGGGATTCGCGTGGTAGCGATTCACCCGGGTTTGGTAGAAACTGAGTTTTCATTGGTAAGATTCAAGGGTGATGAAAGTCGGGCAGAGACTGTTTATCAGGGAATCGAGCCACTGGTCGCTCAGGATATTGCGGATATCGTGGAATTTGCGGTAACTAGACCTTCGCATGTGACGATTGCAGATGTGGTGGTATTACCAACTGCACAGGCTTCGGCCACGATAGTACAAAAAGATTCCTAACCGTGAGCAAATTCTATTTTCCATTATTCTTACTTTTAGTTGCCTGTGGGACTACTCAGAAGAGCGATCAGGAGGTTTTCTCTGAGCAGCAGCGGGAAGTATTGGATCCGGTAAAGGACATTGAGTTAGAAGTAAAAAAGTCTGAATTGGAAGAGAAATTGATTACTCAAGGTTTGGTGGATGTGGAGGAAGAAATCCCTGATATTAGAGTAGAGCTGAAGTATTCTACAGTAGATAATTTCTTCAAGAAGGATGTTTACGGAGACTTGACCAAAGCTTTTCTTCAGCCAGAAGTGGCTGCGCGCTTAAAAAAGGCTCAGGAAATGCTACAAAGTGAATACCCCGAATATACCTTGCTGGTCTATGATGGCGTTCGTCCATTAAGTGTGCAGCAGATTCTTTGGGATACTCTAGACAAACCTGACAGCCTAAAGCCGCTCTATGTCGCAGACCCTAAAAAAGGCAGCTTACATAATTTCGGTGTTGCGGTTGATTTGACCATATTTGACACGAAAGCTGATTCTACGATGGATATGGGGACAAGCTATGATTACTTTGGCTATCCTGCTTATCCTGACCGCGAAAAACAAATGCGCGCTGAAGGGAAGCTTACTGCAACTCAAATTGCTAATCGAGATATTCTGCGAAAAGTAATGACTGCAAATGGCTTCACTGGAATAGGGTCGGAATGGTGGCATTTCAATGCATTCAGCAGAAAAGAAGCTGGAGAAAAGTTTGAAATTATCAATTGACAGGGGTCAATTATCAATGTTTAAATATTCAGTTTTTAATAGTTAACAATAACCCAACAAATCAAATCCTATGAACTTAAAACGTACAATTTTAGCCCTCGGGCTTATTTTCAGTGTAATATTGGTTGCTCCTGCACAGCAATTCAAAGCGCTGGTTTTCAGCAAAACGGCTGGTTTCCGCCATCAATCCATAGCTGATGCTGTAGTAGCATTGAAGAAAATGGGTAAAACCGATGTTTTCAGTGTGTACACGACTGAAGACGCGGGAGAATTTACAGATGAGAAACTAGCGAAATATGATGTAGTGATTTTGACTACCACCACCGGTACCATTTTCAATGATGAGCAGAAAGCTGCTTTTCAGCGATTTGTACAAAGTGGCAAAGGGGTAGTAGGAATTCATTCGGCCACAGATACAGAATACGAATGGCCATGGTATAACAAAATGATTGGAGCTTATTTCCTCTCTCATCCGGCTCAGCAAACCCTAAGACTTGAGGTAGTGGATCAGACGCATCCATCGACTTGGCATTTACCGAAAAACTGGTTGTGGACAGATGAATTGTATGAATTCAGAGAGATCAATCCTGATATCAAGGTCTTGATCAAAGCGGATGAAAGCACGTACAAAGTATCAAAAGGAAATGGTGACAACCATCCAATGGCCTGGTATCATGAATTTGACGGAGGAAGAGTATTTTACACTGCATTAGGCCATGTGGAGTCTGCTTGGGAAGACCCGACTTTCTTGAAGCATCTCTATGGTGGTATTTGGTACGCTGCTACCGGTGAGCCTTATAAATAATACATTTGCCAGGAAAATCCGATTTGCTGGAACTTAATACCAGCAAATCGGTTTTCTAAACAAACATCAAGATTACCATGCTACAAGCACAAGCTAGACCTGTTCACCTCTACATGGAGGCCAATCCTAATCCTAATTCCCTGAAATTTGTAGCCAACTTTATGTTGGTGGATGAGGGAGTAAGCTTTGATTTCCCGGATGCGGAAGGTGCCAAGATCAATCCGCTGGCTTTAGAGCTCTTTAATTTCGCGGCTGTGGAGCGTGTTTTCATAGCTTCTAATTTTGTCACGGTCACCAAGTCCGAAAGTGTAGAATGGGCCGAGATTCAGGGAATTGTTCGTGATCATATCAAGCAATATTTGGAATCAGGCAAAGCACCAGTTCCTGTTGGTTTTGAAAAAGATCCTCTTTTTGATGAGAATGATTCGGAAGTAGTGAAAAAGATCAAGGGGATTCTGGATGAGTACATACGGCCTGCTGTGGAGCAAGATGGAGGAGCTATCGTGTTTCATTCGTTCCATGAGGGAGTAGTGAAAGTTCAGTTGCAAGGCTCATGCTCAGGCTGTCCTTCAAGCACGGTGACGTTGAAAGCCGGAATTCAAAACCTACTTACCAGAATGCTTCCTGAAGTGAAGGAAGTGGTAGCAGAGGGAGTTTAAGCTGATTTTTATGGGTAAAAGAGATTGGTCTTGGGCGATTCTTGGAGTTATTGCTCTGGGAATTCGCTACTTAGCGGCTCAAAACCCTGAAGCTACTGACGATATTTATTCTAGAATTTTCTTTCCGGGTATTCGGAATGTAATAGATATGACGCTGGGAAAATTGCCTTTTCCCAGCGTTTATTTGTTTATAGCAGCCGTACTTTTGGTTTTAGGAGTATATATTTTTAGACTTTCCAACCGCAAAGGATGGAAGTGGAAATTGTTTTACACTTTCCGAGCACTTGCAAATGGGCTTGGAGCCTTAGTCTTCTTTTTTCTTTTTCTATGGGGATTCAATTATCAGCGGACGCCAATAGTGCAGCAGTTGGCACTTAGTCCGCGAGCTATGAATCTGGAGGAGCTGAAAAGCGAAGTGTTGATTACCCAGCGCTTGGTGCAGCAATACCGGAATTTCATTACTCAGGACACTGCTGCAATTGAAGAGATTTTACCTTATCCTGAACTGGAAAAGCTTGTGCGGGAAAATATCGCCGACAACCTCGATATGTTGGGATTGAATTTCACAGGCAGGCCAAGAACGAAGCTTTTTCCACCTCCCGGATTTATGCGGAAAATGGGGATTCTCGGTATTTATTTTCCTTTTACTGGGGAAAGTTACATCGATCCAACTTTACATGCACTGGAGCAGCCGTTCACGGTGGCACATGAAATGGCGCACAGTTATGGAGTTACTGACGAGGGTGAAGCAAATTTTATTGCCTGGGTGATCTGCACCAATAGTGATGATCCACTTTTGCGCTATTCAGGCCAATTGCGGTTGTTGACCTATCAAATCCGTGATTATTATCGAATGGCACCAGAAGACTACAAGGAATGGGTGAAAACCTTGGATAGAGGAGTACGAAATGATCTTGTTTCTTTACAGAAAGCAAGTGACGCAATTAAGCCTTATTCACTGGAATTGAGCAGAAAGACCAATGATGTGTTCCTGAAAACCCAAGGGGTAAAAGCTGGAATCAATAGTTATCAGCAATTGCCTAAGCTAGCTTTTGCCTGGAGAGAGCGGATGAAAGGCTGATCATGCGCTTGTTATCTTTCTTCTATTCCCAAACCAAACACCTACGATCACAGCTACAATTCCTATGTAGTGACCCCAAAGCAAGACTTCTCCATCAAGGACACCCCAGAAGATAGCCACAATCGGAATAATATAGGTCACTGAAGCAGCAAAGACAGGCGTAGCGGTCTTCACCATCACATTGAAAATAATCAGCGCAATTGCTGTCCCCATTACTCCGAGTAGCGTGACATATCCTAATGCTGGCAACGCACCTTCCACATTCACTACTTTATAAGAAAACTGTGTGGCTGCCATTAGATAGATCAATGCTACAGGTAAAACCATGATGAGGGAAATCGCTGTGATTTCTATGGGGTTGAGTTTTTGGAAGCGGTATTTGATAATATTCAGATTGAAACCATAGCAGATACAGGCCAAGATCACATAGAATGCATGTGAATTGATATCGGCAAAAGCACCGAATCTAGTCCCTTCTTTTACTGTCACCAATATGAAGACTCCGATAAATGCGATGGCTAAGCCTATCCCATTTCGGTGGGTTATTTTGGAATTGAAAAACAAGGCCCCAATAACCACTACTGCAAGTGGCGTCAGCGCATTGAGTACACCTGTTAAGGAACTGCTGAGTTGTGTCTGGGCTTTTGCAAAAAGAAAAGCAGGAATAAAACTCCCTACCAATCCCACGATAATCAGATTTTTGATCTGGGTTTTATCAAGATTTTTAATTCTTGGGATAGAAAGCGGTAACAGGAATGTAGCAGCAGCTACAATTCTATAAGCGCCAACTTCTCCTGCTGAAAACACTTCCAGCCCTCTTTTGATGAGAATAAATGAGCTGCCCCAAATCAGAGACAAAAGAATAAGTAAACCCCAGTTTTTGAGATTGCTGTCGGTGGTGGTAGTGGACATCGTCTAAGGCGGAAAGTTGACCTCTTCACAAAGGAAGTAAAACCAAAGAATAGTTTGTCATTCTGGTAGTGAGAAAGTTGTAAGTTTAGATGCAGTGCTGCTAGAGCAAATGTTATGAGGTTGTATTATTATTCGCTCTTGTATTCCATTTCTAATTAAATCTTGAAGACAAGCGTGTTTGCATACAAATCTTGAAAGCAAGTATACTTGTCTTCAGTTTGTCGAGTAACCCTGTAATCCAAAGAGTTTGTATGTTGTTTTTTGTAATCAAACTTTCTTGTATTCGGTCACCTTCACTAAAAAACGTGATCCGCATAAACATCAGAGACTTGTTCTAAAATCTCACAGACATGTTCATAAGTTTCAGCAGTAACCATTTCAGCGCGATACTGTTTGAAATTTGGCATGCCGCGGAAGTAATTCGTGTAGTGCCTTCTCATTTCTAAAATCCCAAGTTTTTGGCCTTTCCACTCCACGGAGAAATCCAGGTGTTTTTTTGCGACGGCAATTCTTTCTTCCAGCCCAGGAGCGGCAAGTTTTTCTCCAGTGGCTAGAAAATGCTTGATCTCATTGAAAATCCACGGGTATCCGATAGATGCCCTACCGATCATCATGCCATCGACGTTGTATTTATTTTTGTATTCCAGCGCCTTCTCTGGCGAATCTATATCTCCGTTTCCGAAGACAGGAATATGTAAACGTGGATTTTCTTTTACTTTGTTCAAGTAACTCCAGTCAGCTTCTCCCTTGTACATCTGCTTACGCGTACGGGCATGAATGCTGATGGCTTGAATTCCCACGTCCTGAAGCCGTTCTGCTACTTCCACGATGCGGATGGTGTCATTGTCCCAACCTAGGCGGGTTTTTACTGTCACGGGGATGTTTACGGCTTTTACGATCTCGGCTGTCATGGAGACCATCTTGTCGATGTCCAAGAGGATTCCAGCGCCGGCGCCTTTGCATGCAACTTTGTTTACAGGACAGCCATAATTGATATCCAAAATATCTGGTCTGGCTTCTTCCACGATAGCTGCTGCCTCACGCATGGAGGCAATTTCATTTCCGAAAATCTGAATCCCAATCGGCTTCTCGTAATCGAAAATATCAAGCTTTGCTATGCTTTTTGCAGCGTCGCGAATCAAGCCTTCTGAGCTGATAAACTCCGTGTACATCAGGTCTGCACCATTTTGTTTGCAGACTGCCCTGAACGGCGGATCACTCACATCTTCCATTGGTGCAAGCAACAATGGGAACTCCCCTAACTCCAAGTTTCCTATCTTAACCACTTCTTATTTTAAATTTGCGCGTAAATTTACCCCAATTATGGAGATATACGAAACTGAAACAGAAATTGCCAAGAGAAAGAGTTGGCTTTTGTCCTTGGTAGTCACTGTTTTAGTGTCTATTGGAATTTTGATCATATTACAAGTAGCCGCCCTTGCTGTGGCGCCATTTCTATTCAATATCTCTATTCAAGAGATTATGGGGCTTATGACGGGTGATTATTCACCTACTAATGGTCGAATGGCCATGTTTTTTGTGCAGGGGATCGGGTCTGGAATTGGATTTTGGGTAGCGGCTTATGTGATCATTCGATCCATAGATAAGGCCGATCTTCATTGGGAGATTCAATTACCAAAATTTACCTTAAAAGGAGCTGGATTGGTTTTGTTGATCACTGTAGGAGGCATGCTCTTCAATGGGTTGCTAGTGTATTGGAATTCACAGTTGGTGCTTCCTGAGTTCTTGTCGGACATGGAGTCTTGGATGAAAGAAATGGAGGGACAGCTAATGGAGCTAACTAAGTTTCTGACGGATTTTCAGTCGATCCCGGAGTTGCTGATGGGGGTTTTGGTCATTGGGGTATTTGCAGGAATAGGAGAAGAAATGTTTTTCAGAGGCCTGATCCAGCCTAAGATGCATTTGTACACCGACAATGGTCACGCTGGAGTATGGGTCACAGCTCTTATTTTTTCAGCGATCCACTTACAGTTTTACGGCTTTCTTCCCAGATTATTTTTGGGAGGCATGTTTGGATACCTTTATTATTATTCAGGAAGCCTCACATACCCTATCTTAGCTCATATAGCAAACAATACAATTACTGTACTGATGGTTTATGCTTCCAATCAAGGAATGATAGATTTTGATATGGAATCTACAGATACAGTATCTTATCCTGCTGCTATCATCGGTTTATTGGTTCTTTTGGCAGGAATCTTTTACTTTAAGAAAATAAATAAGCCCAATGGAGAACTGGAACAAGGTATTTGAAACTCCCATGCAAGTGAGAGCTGAGATAGTCAAAGGAATATTAGAGGAGCATCAAATTCAAGCTGTCATATTGAATAAAAAAGAAACTGTCTATCAGATTTTTGGGAATTATGAGGTGCACGTGCAGAGTGAAAATATGATGTCGGCTAATAACATAATTCAGAATGAGATCACGTTTTAATATTAATAATTACAGTAACCTAGGCCAGAGAGCCATTACCGCATTGTTTGGAGCATTGATCATAGTGGGTGGGTGTATTTATTCTGACTACACTTATTTTCTGGTTTTTGCTGGGATTTTAGGCTTTTCTCAAATGGAGTTTTATAAGCTGAGTGGATTGGACGGGATGCTGCCACTGAGAAGCTTCGGCACCTTTCTCGGATTGATGATATTCTGTCTCACCTTTTTGGTACAGCAGGAGCATCTTTCAGATAAATATTTCTTTTTGATCTTTCCGATTGTCTCCCTTACATTTTTTATAAAACTTTATCGTAAAACTGACAAAAAACCTTTCACTGGCGTTGCATATACTTTTTTAGGACTTTTTTATGTGGCGGTGCCCTTTTCATTACTAAATCTTGCAGTATTTTCAGTAGATGCTACTTATAATTATGAGATCATTATTGGCTGTCTTCTGATCTTATGGGCTAGTGACACAGGAGCCTATTTTGCGGGAACGAAATTTGGAAAGACTAAGTTATTCGAACGAGTTTCCCCAAAGAAGTCTTGGGAAGGCTTTTTGGGCGGAGCTTTTTCAGCAATTGGAGTCGCTTTTATTTTAACTAGGTATTTTCATGTGATCGAAGATTGGAAATGGTTAGTAATTGCCGGGATTATCATTATTGCAGGCACCTATGGAGATCTGATAGAATCGCTTTTCAAGCGATCAATAGAGATCAAGGATTCTGGGAAGGGACTTCCCGGACATGGTGGGTTTATGGATCGTTTTGACGGATTGTTACTTTCGGCTCCATTTATCACTGCCTTTTTGAAAATCTTCTAATTTGAGCCCCTGTTGATTGAAAATCTACTTAATATTATACCGCATTTGAATAACTAAATCAAACCCGAATATGGCTTACATTGAACCGGCTCCGATCAAGGATAAAGAGAATCCTTTGGAGTCAATGATGGAAAGATTCAACATTGCAGCTGAAAAGCTTGGCCTCTCCGATGAGGTGTACAATGTTCTGAAAAATCCAGCCAAACAAGTAATCGTATCCCTTCCTATTACAATGGACAACGGAAAAATCCAAGTCTTTGAAGGTATTCGAGTAATACACTCTAACATTTTGGGCCCTGCAAAAGGCGGTATCCGCTTTGCTCCTGATGTTCGCATCGATGAAGTCCGTGCACTAGCTGCTTGGATGACCTGGAAATGTGCCGTGGTGGACATTCCGTATGGTGGAGGTAAGGGAGGCGTGAGATGTAATCCCAGAGAAATGTCCAAGGGTGAAATCGAGCGTCTTGTCAGAGCGTACACTATGGCAATGATCGATGTCTTTGGTCCAGATAAGGATATACCAGCTCCTGATATGGGGACAGGTCCTAGAGAAATGGCCTGGCTAATGGATGAGTATTCCAAAGCGAAAGGGATGACTGTGAGTTCGGTCGTGACAGGTAAGCCGCTAGTACTTGGGGGCTCTCTGGGGAGAACTGAAGCCACTGGTCGTGGAGTAATGGTGTCTGCTCTGGCAGCCATGCAAAAGCTGAAAATCAATCCTTTTCAGGCCACCTGTGCAGTACAGGGTTTTGGAAATGTAGGATCCTGGGCAGCCAGACTTCTAGAAGAAAGAGGCTTGAAGATTGTAGCAATCTCAGATCACACCGGTGCCTTCTACAATGAGAAAGGGATAAATATCGTAGAAGCTATAGAATATAGAGATACCAACGGGGGTAATCTTGAAGGATTTTTGGGAGGTGAGAAAATGGCCATTGCCAGTGACTTACTTATTTTGGATGTGGATGTACTCGTACCTGCAGCAGTTGAAGATGTGATTACTATTCAGAATGTAAATGATATCAAAGCAAAATTAATTGTAGAAGGTGCAAATGGCCCAACCTCTGCAAAAGCTGATGCTATCATCAACGAAAAGGGAATCATGGCCGTACCGGATATTTTGGCAAATGCTGGAGGAGTGACGGTATCTTATTTCGAATGGGTTCAAAATAGGTTGGGCTACAAATGGACTGCTGACCGCGTAAATCGCCGTTCAGACAGAATCATGAAAGATGCATTTGACACTGTGTATCAAACATCATTGAAGTATGAAGTGCCGATGAGAATAGCCGCTTATATCGTAGCAATAGATAAAGTGGCGAAGACATATACTTACAGAGGAGGATTCTAAGCCTTTTCTCTCGAAAGATTATTTTATCTTTGAGGCGTGGGGATTTCTCCACGCCTTTTAGTTTTGAAGCTTATGACCATACACAGAGAAGGAAGAGTTTTGTTATTTTGGCTGCTGATTATCTTAGTTGCCGGCAATTACCTGATCATCTATTTTATGCCAGATGCCAGAGTGCTATCTAATGTTGCCGTATTAGGCAGTATAGTGCTCTATCTGATTATTCTTCAGTTTTTTAGAAGCCCGATCATCCAATTGCCTTCAGACGAAAGTTTGGTTTATGCTCCCGTGGATGGGAAAGTAGTGGTCATCGAAGAGACTTTCGAAGGAGAATATTTGAAAGAAAATAGAAGACAAGTGTCGATTTTCATGTCTCCCATCAATGTTCATATCACTAGATCTCCGATTAAAGGGATTGTGGAGTTTTTTCAATATCATCCAGGAAAATACCTGGTAGCATGGCACCCAAAGTCAAGCACCGAGAATGAGCGCACAACCATGGTTTTGAAACATGCAAATGGGACTAAATTGCTGGTAAGGCAAATTGCAGGAGCTTTGGCCAGAAGAATCAAGTGGTATGTGAAGCCAGGTTCTGAATTGGTTCAAGGCGGAGAATTCGGTTTTATCAAATTCGGATCAAGAGTGGATGTGTTCCTACCGTTAGATGCAGAAGTTCTTGTTGGGCTGGAAGAGAAAACTAAGGGTGGAAGGACTCCTATTGCGAGATTGAAGTAAAATATAATTGTTGCTTGTAACGTTTCACTTATAGTTTTCGTCATCAGGTTTGTCAACCATAAAATCTTTCTATGAAAACTGCCTTTCCAGTTTTATTTGCTTTCTTTTTATTGAGTCTGGTATCCTGTAGTGAGGAAGAAGATCCAAGACTTCCACTTATCGGAACTTGGGAAAAACGAAGTTATATGGACTCACTGGATATTTGGTTTGTTGATAGTTACCGATTCAAAAATGACAGTGTATTTGACCTTACAGCCACTGTCAGAAAAACAGAATTAGGTGAGGAATTAGGGTATAGAATGACAGCTTCTTCCTGGTATAACTTTGAAGAAAGCACTTTTCAGTATTATTATTCTAATGCGTTGATTTATTTTGGTGGGGGTGAAAATGGGCCTTTTTATGGGCCTAAAGACAAAATGAATCCAGGGGTAGTTGATTTTTTCAGGATACCAAAGGGTAAATTGACTTTTTCCAGCGATATGCGCCAATTTACTTTTCAGGAAGATTGTTGGAAAGTAAACTCAGATACTGACTGTATTGAATTTCCTTCCCAAACCTTTATGAGGGTCGATTAAGCTGTTTTTTTGCTTTTGTAAACCCAATATCCCAAGCTTAAGGTACTGAGGAAAAAAATTGTAGTAGTCCACTCAAATGTTCTTCGTGAGCTGAGCATTTTATCAAGTGATTTGTCTCTTTCCGCAACAGCTCTTTTTAGTGCCTGCACATCCTTTTCTAATCTGAAAGCAATTGCCTTGTAGTCTTCACCTGTCTGAGTGGCAGTGGTAGTTTCTATATCACCGATCATTCTCAGCTCATCCATAATCAGATTGTCCTTTTGTATGATTCGCTCTAGCCATTCATTTGTTTCGATCATGTCTTTTTTGGTGCGGTTACCTAAGATTCCTGATTTTTTACTTTCAGATACTTTCCATTGCTGGGTGAGCGCATCTCGGTCGCTTACCATTTTTTCCAACTTCGCCTGGCCGGCTTCAGTGAATTGTGGTGCAAATAGATTAAGGAACAATAGAACTAATCCGAAGGTCATTTTTCTTGAGTATATAAAGTACGGAACGTTTCCATTTCGGGAAGTTCATTACTGAGTTTACTGCTAATATAATGGAATGCAAAGCTTAGCAGCCCAACAAATTAGCACCATGCTGAAAATTGGGATTTCCCCTGAGTCAATTCTTGTGACTTGACCCAGTGATTTTTGAGCTAGCTGATTTTTCTTTAACTACATCATACTTAGAACTTGTTGTAAACCCCAAACTTCCTTCCTAAGGAAAGCTTTATTTCTTCCAGCCCCTGGTCATTTCTTTTTTGCCGGGAGGTCCGGGTAAAGTTTCTACCTCAAGGCCTAAATCTTTCAAGTCTCTTTTCAGCTGCCCAGTGGCGCAGTAAGTGGTGAATATTCCTCCGGGGTTCAATGATGCACAAACTTTACTGAGTATCTCTTTTTCCCACATTTCGGGCTGTTTGCTTGGGGCAAAAGCATCATAGAAGACGACATCGCAAGGGTAGAGCACTACCTCCTGAAGTGTTGATTTCTCCTTTTTCATGTTGAAGTATTCCGACATGATGAGGCCTTCATTCCAGGCAGCTTTGTGCAATCGCTGTAAATAGGGCTTGTAATGAAAAATAGCATCGTCCATATCTCCATAGTTTAATTGGGAGTAAATATCCTCAGGCAAAGGAAATGGCTCAATGCTGTGATAAAGCACCGGGATCTGATTTTGCTCTGCCCATACCAGTGTCAGCCAAGCATTCAATCCTGTGCCAAAACCTACTTCAAAGATGCGTAGGGGTTTTTTGTTCGGGTTATTCATTACCCAAGAGTCCAGCCCATAGAGCATACATATGTGAATGGATTCTTTGAAAGCTCCACCTAAATTGTGGTAGCTTTCTTTTAACGCTTCATCGTATAGCGAATGTGAACCGTCCTCAGTAGTGATGATTTTTAAATTTCCGCTCATATCGAATAGATTAAAGCAGAACAATATGCCGAAATACCTTCTTGTCTTCCCACAAATCCTAGTTTCTCTGTAGTGGTAGCTTTGATGGAGATATCATTTTCAGATACCTTCATGACTTCAGCAAGGCATTTTTTCATAGTTGGAATGTGTGGATTTACTTTGGGTAGTTGCAGGCAAATGGTAGTATCTAAATTACCCACTTCAAAGCCGGCTTCACGAAGGAGAGCCATTACTTCGGCGAGTAGGATCTTGCTGTCTATTCCCTTGAATTTAGGATCTTGATCGGAAAAATGATATCCGATGTCTCGAAGGTTTGCTGCTCCGAGTAGCGCATCGCAAATCACATGAATCAATACATCTGCATCGGAATGGCCTACTGCACCTTTTTCATATTCTAATTTGATCCCTCCCAACCAGAACTCGTAGCCTTCTTTGAGTTGGTGGACATCGTAGCCGAAACCTATTCTGAATTTGCTCATGCAGGTACAGATTTATAATATAAGACGGAGGAGTTTGCTTCTCGGATCAGGCGGTTGGCCCAAGTCATGATTTCATCTCCTTTTATTTTTGATTTGTTTTCAAATTCCTCGTAATACAGTTCAGGATTACCAAGCTGCGCATAATTTGCAAGACTAATAGCTCGATTGAGTACTTGGATGGATTCGTACGTTTTCATTGCCTCACCTTGGTTTTTTACTTTTTGAAGCGTGTAATCAGAAACTTCAGTAGTCAGAAATTTTGAGACCACTTGATCCAAGGCATTTTCGGCTTCTTCTGCCGATATTCCTGACTCCATTTTCCCGGAGAAAATTAATAGTCCGGGATCTACAGAACCTAAAATATAAGCTCCTACGGCAGCGAATAATTTCCCGTTTTTGACCAAAGTTTGCTCAAGTATGGAAGATTTTCCAAAACCTATGATATCGGTAATTAAATCTGCTTCCAGGTATCCCTCGGCCAATTTTGCCGGCATTTTATAGGCTTTATATAATGCATCGGTAGGCACAGCGGCTTCCACCACTTTGATCTTTTTAGTGTGTTGAGGAGGCTCGATCGGAATCTGTAGATGTGGTTTTGACAGATTCGGAATTGGTTCAAACCATTTTTTAGCCAATCGCTCTACATCTGTCTGTGTCACGGCACCTGCAACCACCAGCACGGCATTGTCAGGTCTATAGTTTGCTTGATAAAAGTCCCAGACATCTTCTTGAGTATAGTTAATAATATCGCCTAGATTCTGACCTATAGTGGGCCAGCGATAGGGATGCGTATCGTACGCCAGATCCCGCAAATGATGGAATACATCGCCATACGGCTGATTGAGGTAGCGCTGTTTGTATTCTTCCATCACCACTTTACGCTGAGTTTCTATGGTTTTCTCACTCAGCGTCAATTGCAGCATGCGGTCTGACTCCAGCCAAAATGCCGTTTCCAGGTTCGCCGCTGGGATGGTGATGTAATAATTGGTGATGTCAGGACTGGTAAATGCATTGCATGCGCCTCCGACACGTTCCAGTTCTCGGTCAAAGACAGGCACATTAGCAGAACCTCCGAACATCAAATGCTCGAAGAAATGCGCAAGGCCGGTTTTGCCGGGTTTTTCATTTCGGGAACCGACTTTATAAAGCAGGTTGAAAACAGCGATTTTGCTGCTGTGATCTTCATGGACGATCACTTCCAGTCCGTTTTCTAGGAAAAATCTTGTGTAGGGTAGCATAATTGTAGCTTGCAAAGCTAAGATAATTGACAATTCTGGCTAATCTGGAAGGCTGATTTTAAATAAACCTTTGGGCTAAAACTTCAGTTTAATCAGGAACTATCCCTTTGATGTAAGCTTTCCTGATTTTTCCGTAAAAAAAACGAACTTTGGAAAGATTACCTAAGTTGATTTCCCAATATAACCTTCAGCTCAAATCCCTTATGATAAAACATTGCGTAGAACTCCACCAAACCGGACAGTTTTCACAATTTTTTTTGGATTATATCGATGGGAAAAAGGAGCTGAAACCTTTTTATACTCATTCTCCCAAATTGGAGAGCTTCAAGCAGGCAATTGAGCAGAAGGCTTTCTCCGAAGAAAATCGTAAAGTTTTATGCGATGCCCTCCGTGGTCAATACGCCAGCCAGAAAGTGAGCGATGCGGTGTCTTCAAACATTGAATCTTTAGCCTCTGAACGTACGTTTACAGTGACTACAGGTCATCAACTGAACCTCTTTACCGGCCCTTTATACTTCATTTATAAAATTGTCTCCACGATTAATCTTGCCAAAAAACTAGCTCAGACTTATCCTGAGTACAAGTTTGTGCCGGTGTACTGGATGGCTACCGAAGATCACGATTTTGACGAGATTAATTACTTTAAGCTTGATGGTAAGAAGTACCAGTGGAATTCAGAGCAGCGGGGTGCAGTCGGAGATTTTGAGTTGAATGAGAGTTTCAAAGAGTTTCTCAAGTCAGTTTCCTTCGCCCCAAAAGTGTTTTTAGAGGCATATTCTTCGTCTAAGACTCTTGCTGAGGCAGTGCGAAAGTATGTTAATTCGCTCTTTGGGGAAGAAGGGTTGCTAGTCGTGGATGGGGATAATTCGAAATTAAAAAGAGAGTTTTCGGAAGTAATTCTTTCCGATTTATTTGAGCATAAGGCTTTTGATAAAGCAACCGAGGCTACTGAGGCCTTGGAAAATCTTGGGTATAGCAGTCAAATTTTTCCCCGAGAAGTTAATTTTTTCTACCTCGATAAGGGTGTTCGCGAGCGAATTGAAAAAACGGAATCTGGTTTTGGCGTGGTAAATACTGAGTTGCGGTACACTGATGAAGAAATGCGAGCACTAGTAGAACAGCATCCTGAGCGATTCAGTCCCAATGTGGTGATGCGTCCATTATATCAGGAAGTAATCCTTCCAAATTTGGCTTATTTAGGTGGTCCGTCTGAGGTGGTTTACTGGCTACAGTTGAAAGGAGTTTTTGAGTATTTTGAGATTCCATTTCCGATGGTATTGCCGCGTAATTTTGCTTTGCTTCTCCCTAAGAAAGCACAAAGGAAAATGGCCCAATTGAATTGGGATACAGAAGATCTATTTGTGGATGTAGCGCATTGGAAAAAGACCTTTGTGAAGGCTGAAGCGAGTATGGATATTGAGTTGACTAAGCAAAAAGAAGTAATTTCTACCTTGTTTGACGCAAAAGGAAAGGAAGCTTCACATTTGGAGAAAAGCCTGGGGAATGCTTTTGAAGCTGGGAAAGTTCGCTCATTAAAGATCATCGATCAGATGGCTAGAAAACTTCGCAAAGCTGAGGAGCGCAGATTGCACACACAGATAGAGCGTGCCGGTTGCATTCAGGAGCAAGTGAAACCTGGGGGCATTCCTCAAGAGCGGGTTGTAAATATGATGCAATTTTACTTGAGCAATCCTGAATTGATCTCTGAGCTTTTGAACAATTTTGATCCCTTGGATTTTAGGATGATGGTATTTGCAAATGAGTCTTGATAAGCAGCAGTTAAGAACTTTTTACAAAGAGCTTCGAGCGGCTTTGTCTGATGAGGAACTTGAGAAAAAGTCATTTCAGATCACTGAGAATGTGAAAGCTTTTTTGGATAAGAGAAAAGAGCTCAAGCATTTCCATTTATTTTTCCCCATCCCACACCACCTCGAGATCAATACTTTTCTAATCAGAGATTATCTGGAGAAAAGAGACGGCCATATTTATACCTCTAGGGTGCAGCATGATTCACTGGCATTACAGACGTTACTTTTGAAGCCAAATACTACGTTTCAGTTAGATAAATGGGGGATTCCCGTCCCGCTAGAATTTAAGTTGGTATCTAATGAATTGATCCAAGTCGTATTTGTCCCACTGCTAGCATTTGATCAAAAAGGAAATAGAATCGGTTTTGGCAAAGGCTATTATGATGTTTTTTTGGCTAACCTAGATTCTTCTGTTTTGAAGGTTGGGTTGAGTTTTTTTGCGGCAGAATTAACTATTCCAACTGAATTGCACGATATAGTTCTTGATTATTGCATTACGCCAGAAAATATTCTTACTTTTTGATCTTCTATTAATAAGTTATTCTATGCGATTTACTCTTTTGGTGGCTGTAGCCACACTATTTCTTGTGTTTTCATCTCCTTTGCAGACAAAGGCTCAGATGAGCGATTATAATACCATGATTGGGGTTACAGGCGGAACCAATATAGGCGGCACAGTTAAGCAATTTATTGCAGCGCAAGGTGCTGTTGATCTTTTGGTCTATAGAAGATGGAAAGGCTGGGTGGCAGCAGTCTTGTATGAGCACCACATGGATATTCGAGAATTCAGGGGGTTAGAGTGGTATTTAGGTGGTGGTGCACATTACGGAATGTGGAAAGATGGAAAGGGTGAGCCTCCTTGGGTGTATAAGATTGATAGGGATTACAATGTCTATGGAATAGATGCGATTATGGGATTGGAATACAATATCAATCAAAGTAATTTTTATGTGGGGCTTTATTGGAAGCCGGCTTATAATTTCAATGAATTCACGAAATTATGGGAAGATGATGCTGCCTTTACGTTAAGGTATTCGTTATAAGATAGGCTAGAGTTAGCAGTTAGATTTTTTAGAATAATGGTCATTTTGTCGCATAGTCAGCGGGTAAATGCATTTTCAGCGTGGATACAACTACTGTCTGCTTAAATGCTAAGTAAACTAAGATTCCGATGGAGCAGTGTGCAGTGGGAATTGATTTAATCGCAACGGCTGATTTATGTAACTGATTATCATTATATTAGCTATCTGTTTTTACATGATGGCTTTTTAATTATATTTTTATGGCATTGACAACAAACTCTCCCGACCCATTAAAACCATTTGAATCTATAGGCCTTTGTTTTAGTGGTGGAGGCTACCGAGCTACTGCTTTTAGTCTTGGCGTGCTAGATTATCTTGACAGAGTTGATTTTGACAAAAAGCCGTTGCTAGAAAATGTCATTGCGATCAGCTCAGTGAGTGGTGGCACTATCACAGCTGCTTTTTTTGCGGTCAGTAATGGCAGAGGTGATTCCTTCAAAACTTTTTACACCAAGCTTTATGCTTTTTTGAAGGAAGATAAGCTGTTGGATGAAGCTACAGGGAAGTTTATGGATACTAAATTTTGGCGCAGCACGACAAGGAGCAGATCCGTCATTAATGGATTTGCACTCACGTATTATGAGAAATTGGTAAGTGAAAGTTTTGATGCCTTAAAGCCAGAGAATCTAAAAGGCCATCTGAAATACATGTGTTTCAATGCGACTGAGTTCACATATGGTTTGGCTTTCAGGTTTCAGAATGTCAATAGGTTTGGCAATTATCAGCTGTCTTGTGATGAACTTCAAGCGGTGCAGGGAGATATTCGGATAGCGGATGCTATTGCCTCATCTTCTTGTTTTCCGGTGGGTTTCGATCCCATGGTATTTCCCAATGATTACCTGGAGAATCATGAAGGTCAGGAATATTTGGACTTAATCAATCAGCCAAATTTCTCCAAGGGTGTAGGCGTAATGGATGGAGGAATCGTAGACAATCAAGGCATAGGAAGTATGGTGAATTTTGATAAAAGTTCTCATGAAGGCTTTCCGTTGGACTTACTTATTGTAAATGATGTAGATGGTTTTGTAATGCCTATCTGGGAGCCGTATCAAGGCGCAGGCACGAAAGGAGGAAAGGAATCACTTTCATCCTACCTAGCTGGGTGGTTAGGGTACTTACAATTGAAGCCTATTTATTGGATAGGACTGTTGGTAGGAATATTGGGATTAATGACTGCTTGTATATTAAGTGTATTTTATGGTAAGACTTGGCCTGTACTTTACAGTGTTTCCTCAGGATTGATTGGCGGGTTTGCCTTATTGACAGGGCTCGGACTTTTGGGAGATTCGATAGTCAAGAAAGTCAAGGGAGAAGTACAGGCTAAAATTCAGGCTATTATACCTCATGCAGTGCTAAATGATGTGGAGAAATTCGCTCAATTAGAAGTAAGTCAGATTAAAAAAATGATTATAAACAGATGGACATCTGCTATGCTGATGATTAATGAAATCTTCCTGAGGCAAATTAGACGATTGAATTTTGATTTACTATATAAGTCCTCTCGGTTTATCGACAGAAGAATTACTTCTACTGTGTACCAATTAAACGGAATGCAAAATACACTTAGTGTCGCGAAGCAGAAGGAGAAAACGGAAGTCATCACAATTACAAAGCGGATCATGGATTCAGCCCTAATCGCTTCTAAGATGCCTACTACACTTTGGTGGGATGCAGAAGATCTAAAAGTGCGGAGACAAGACAACCTTATAGCTTGTGGGCAGTTTACTACTTGCTACAATCTGATAAGGTATATTCAGAATCTGCCAGATGAATATCATAGGGATGAGGTGAATAGGCTCGAACAGGCGCTTTTAGAAGATTGGAAGAAATTTGAAGAAGATCCTTTAGTATTTGTGAGCAAATAATATCCTCGTCTTAGCGTTTCAGATGCTGAGATATGGGATTCGAAATTCAGAAGTTCAATGCAAAACTTGATGGATGCTTTTTTATTGGCTAGTTTAACTTATTGTGTCTTTATTATTTTGTTTGTAGGATTTATACTTTGCATTTTTATTGGAATATATTATACATTCGGAAAGGCAAATAAGCAATTTTTTATTATTGATTTAAGACCTTAGCTTTGGTTCCCTATTAAGGATCAATTATGGATAAGTTTTCTTATATCGCAAACGCTCACGTGACCTACATAGATGAGCTATACACTTCGTACAAGAGTGAACCTGAATCAATCGACCCAAGCTGGAAAGAGTTTTTCGATGGCTTTGACTTTGCCCTGACCAATTACGGTGACGAGGAAAATGCTGCTGCGTCTAATGGTAAAGCTAGCTCTCCTGCCAAAAACGGTGCACTTGCAACCCCCGGCACTATTATGGACATGGAGCAATTACCTAAGGAGATCAAGGTGAGAGCATTGATTCATGCTTATCGCTCCAGAGCTCACCTGAGATCAAAGACCAATCCAGTGAGAGAGCGAAGAGATAGAAAAGCGCTGATCGATCCTCAGGATTTTGGGTTAGGACAGGAGGACATGAATACCGAGTTCCAGGCTGGAAAGGAAATTGGAATAGGGAATGCTAAGTTTTCCAAGATTTTAGAGTCACTGAAATCCATTTACGAAGGATCAGTGGGATTTGAATACCTATACATCCGTGATCCAGAGATGCTGGATTGGTTTAAGACCAAGGTTGAAAAAGAAGCTTTGGCTTTTAGTCCTACCCATGAAGAGAAAAAGAGGATCCTTTCGAAGTTGAACCAAGCGGTGGTATTTGAAAACTTTTTGCATACTAAATATCTTGGGCAAAAGCGATTTTCACTAGAAGGTGGGGAAAGCACCATCCCATTTTTGGATGCAGTGATCAATACCTCCTCCCAGCTAGGAGTGAGGGAAGTAATGATAGGAATGGCTCACCGTGGTCGTTTGAACGTACTGGCAAACATCATGGGCAAAACCTATGAGCAGATTTTCTCTGAATTCGAGGGCACTGCTAAGCCAGATTTGACTATGGGTGATGGCGATGTGAAATATCACATGGGCTATTCCAGCGATATCGTGACACACAGCGAAAACAAGGTCCACCTAAAGCTTGCTCCAAATCCATCACACTTGGAAGCGGTGGATCCGGTGGTTGAAGGTTTCCTTCGTGCCAAAATAGATTCTGAATACAAAGGAGATTACAAAAAAGCACTTCCTATTTTGATACATGGCGACGCTGCCGTAGCCGGACAGGGTATCGTGTATGAAGTCACTCAGATGGAGGATCTAAAAGGATACAATACAGGTGGCACGATACATTTTGTGATCAATAACCAAGTTGGTTTTACGACTGATTTCGATGATGCTCGTTCCTCTATTTACTGTACAGATGTAGCTAAAATCATCGATGCACCCGTTATTCACGTGAATGGTGATAATGCTGAGTCTGTGGTTTTCGCAGCTAAACTTGCAGCAGAATTCAGACAGAAGTTCAACCGAGATATTTTCGTAGATATGGTCTGTTACAGACGCCATGGACATAATGAATCTGACGAACCAAAATTCACACAGCCAGAACTTTATAATATTATTTCCAAGCACCCGAATCCACGTGAGATCTATGTAAAGCGCTTGACCGAGCGTGGAGATGTGGAGGCTAAATTGGCTTCTCAAATGGACGAGGAGTTCAGGCAGCTCCTTCAAGACCGATTGAACTTGGTGAAAGAAAAGCCACTTCCTTACCAGGCTACTCGCTTCGAAGAGGAGTGGAGCAGCCTGAGAAGATCAAAGCCGGAAGATTTTGACCAATCTCCAGAAACTGGAATTAGCCAAGATTTGATTGAAAAAGTAGCTGAGGCACTTACTATCATTCCTAAAGGGTTTAAGCCGCTTAAGCAAATTGAAGCTCAGTTGAAGCAGCGCAAGGACATGTTCTTCCAGTCAAAAATATTGAACTGGGCAGCAGCTGAATTGCTTGCTTACGGTTCTTTGACGTTGGAAGGAAAGACAGTGCGACTTACAGGTCAAGATGTGCAGAGAGGTACATTTTCTCACCGTCACGCTGTACTTCATGATGCCAATACCAATAAGGCCTACAATTCACTGAAGGAAATGAAGGATAGAAAAGGAGAGTTTTATATCTACAATTCCCTACTTTCTGAATATGCTGTGCTTGGTTTTGAATATGGATATGCCATGGCTAACCCTCATTCACTTACGATTTGGGAAGCACAATTTGGAGATTTTGCAAATGGTGCTCAAACGATGATTGATCAGTTTATTTCTTCGGGCGAATCAAAATGGCAGAAAATGAACGGATTGGTGATGCTGCTTCCCCATGGCTACGAAGGCCAGGGGCCAGAGCATTCCAATGCTCGTCCAGAGCGCTTTTTGCAGCTTTCGGCCGAATACAATATGATCGTGGCAAACATCACGGAACCTTCCAACTTCTTTCATTTATTGAGAAGACAACTCGCATGGGAATTCAGAAAGCCATGTATTGTAATGTCACCAAAGTCTCTTTTGAGACATCCAAAAGTTGTTTCTCCCCTTGCTGAGTTTACCTCAGGTACGTTCAGAGAAGTGCTTCCAGACACTACCGTGAATGCTAAAGAGGTGAAGCGAGTGGTGCTTTGCTCTGGCAAAATATTTTACGATCTTGATGAGGCGAGAGAAAAGGAGAAAGTGAAAGATGTAGCTATCGTAAGAATCGAACAACTTCACCCCCTCCCAAAAAAGCAAATGCTTGATGTGCTCGCTGTTTATCCAGAGGCTGAAATTGTATGGGTTCAGGAAGAACCGTCTAATATGGGTTACTGGAATTATATTTTGAGATTGCTTCACAAGGAATTACCAATGGAGGTAATTGCTCGGAAAGCTAGTGCTTCTCCTGCGACTGGATACAATAAAGTTCACGTAGAGGAGCAAAAGAATATTGTCGCTCAAGCCCTTAAATTGAAATAATTACTGCTCCTTTTATAAAGACATCCAAAATAATCATATCATTTTGTTCCTCTCTTTTTGAGTATAACAGAGAAAAAAGAAAAACTTATGAGCAAAGAAATTAAAGTTCCGGCTGTAGGTGAATCCATCACGGAAGTTACCATCGGCCAATGGTTTAAAAAAGACGGAGATGAGGTTCAAATGGACGAGGTCCTGTGTGAATTGGAATCCGATAAAGCTACTTTTGAGCTGCCCGCAGAAGCTTCAGGAGTGCTAAGCATCAAAGCCCAAGAAGGTGATGTACTGGAAATAGGAGCTGTGATCTGCGAAATTGACGAAACAGGAACACCGGCTAAAGCATCGGATGATAAGCCTAAGGAGGAATCAGGTAAAGGCAAAGAAGAAACCAAATCATCTGGGGCAAAAACAACCGGAGAGGTGAAAGAAATGGTGGTGCCTACTGTAGGTGAATCTATCACTGAAGTGACTTTGGCCAATTGGCTAAAAAGTGACGGGGATTATGTGAAGTTGGATGAGATAATCGCTGAAGTCGATTCGGACAAAGCAACTTTTGAATTGCCGGCTGAGGCATCTGGAATTCTGCGCCATGTAGCTAAAGAAGGCGATGTGCTTGAGATTGGTGGAATGATATGTAAGATCGAAGTGACTGAAGGCGAGCCGGCCGAGGCTGCTTCTTCCGAATCATCAGCTGCGCCAGCTTCGGCTACTGATGCAGGAAATACCAACTATGCCACGGGACACGCATCTCCGGCAGCTTCAAAGATTCTAGCAGAAAAAGGCGTTTCCCCTGAGTCTGTAAAAGGAACCGGGAAAGACGGTAGAATCACCAAAGAAGACGCCCAGTCGGCTCAAAAACAGGCTTCTGGAACAACAAAATCTGAAAGCAAATCAGCTGAAGCTGCTGCACCAGCTCCAGTTGCCGGCTCTAGAAATGAGCGCAGAGAGAAAATGTCCTCGTTGAGAAAAACTGTTGCAAGAAGATTGGTGTCTGTGAAAAATGAGACAGCAATGCTCACCACATTCAATGAAGTGAACATGAAGCCGATCATGGATTTGAGATCCAAATTCAAAGAGCAATTCAAAGAGAAGCATGGTGTAGGACTTGGGTTTATGTCTTTCTTTACCAAAGCTGTTTGCGTAGCACTTCAGGAATGGCCTTCTGTAAATGCCAAGATTGATGGGAACGAAATGGTTTTCAATGATTTCTGCGATATCTCTATCGCCGTATCTGCACCAAAAGGCTTGGTGGTGCCGGTGATCAGAAATGCAGAGACATTGAGCTTTGACCAAATAGAAAAGGAAGTTGTTAGACTTGCCGGCAAGGCCAGGGACAATAAACTTTCTATCGAGGAAATGACCGGAGGAACATTCACCTTGACTAACGGTGGAATCTTCGGCTCCATGATGTCCACCCCTATCATAAATGCTCCTCAGTCTGCAATTTTGGGAATGCACAACATAGTGCAGCGCCCAATGGCTGTTAACGGTGAAGTAGTCATTCTTCCGATGATGTACTTAGCGCTTTCTTATGACCACCGTATCATCGATGGTCGTGAATCAGTAAGCTTCCTTGTACGGGTAAAAGAATTGCTTGAAGACCCGACCAGATTGTTGTTTGGAGTGTAATTATCGTCCTAAGTATAGAGTACCAAGTACAAAGTGTAGACACATAGGTAATCTAGTGGTTATGGATTAAATTGGAGGTTAAATTTTTAATCCAAATCAAATTCCTATGAATCGTTTCAAAGAATTACTTGTTTGGCAAAAAGCCATCGATTTAGCTGTTGAATTTTACCATATCACCAAGAAATTACCGAAAGAAGAACGGTACGGTTTGATAAGCCAGATCAACAGAAGTGTTATTTCAATTCCATCTAATATTGCAGAAGGTGCTGGGAGAAACACAAACAAAGAATTTAATAATTTCTTGGGAATAGCCCAAGGATCCTCTTTTGAATTAGATACCCAGCTGATTATCTCTAATCGCCTGAATTTTATATCGAAAGACGAATATCAAAAAGTAGAATTACAGCTTGAGCATATTCAGAATATGATAGCGAAGCTTAAGAAAAGTCTAAATGTTTAATTTCCGGCTACTTTGTACTTTGTACTTAGTACCTGGTACAAAGACAAAAAAATGTACGACGTTATAGTTATTGGTTCTGGGCCAGGTGGTTATGTTGCAGCGATTCGCTGTGCACAACTTGGGCTGAAAACGGCCATTGTTGAGAAATATCCCACGCTTGGAGGGACTTGCCTGAATGTAGGTTGTATTCCTTCCAAAGCCCTTTTAGATTCATCTGAGCATTACCATAATGCTGCGCATACCTTCGATACTCATGGAATAAAGTTGAGCAATTTGAAAGTAGATCTAAAGCAGATGATCACGAGAAAGGACGATGTAGTAAAGCAAAACACAGATGGTATTCAGTACCTGATGAAGAAGAATAAAATTGATGTGCTGCTAGGAGTGGGTTCCTTCGTGGATAAAACCACCGTGAAAGTCACCAAGGATGACGGTACTACTTCAGATATTCAAGGCAAAAACATCATTATTGCCACTGGATCTAAGCCATCATCTTTGCCATTTATTAAACTGGACAAAGATCGGGTGATTACATCTACGGAAGCTTTGAACCTAAAAGAAATCCCTAAGCATCTGGTCGTAATCGGCGGTGGTGTAATCGGCTTGGAATTAGGTTCTGTATATGCCAGATTGGGAGCCAAAGTATCTGTAATTGAATTCATGGATTCTCTTATCCCCACCATGGATCGCACCATGGGCAAAGAACTTCAGAAGTCCTTGAAAAAGATAGGCTTTGAGTTCTACCTGAAGCATAAAGTGACTGCTGTAGCAAGCAAAGGGAAAGAGGTGACAGTCAACGCAGAAAATGAAAAAGGTGAAACGATCGAAGTGAAAGGCGATTATGTCTTGGTTTCTATCGGTAGAAAACCATATACGGATGGCTTGAATGCTGAGGCTGCGGGTGTGAAAATCACCGAAAAAGGCCAAGTCGAAGTCAATGATCATTTGCAAACCACTGTGCCAAATATCTACGCAATCGGTGATGTAGTGAAAGGTGCTATGCTTGCTCACAAAGCGGAGGAGGAAGGCGTTTTTGTAGCTGAAACTATCTTGGGTCAAAAGCCACATATCAATTATAACTTAATTCCAGGTGTAATATATACTTGGCCTGAGGTAGCGGCTGTCGGTTTTACCGAAGAACAATTGAAGGAAAAGGGTATAAAATACAAAACCGGTAAATTCCCTTTCCTGGCTTCAGGACGTGCGAGGGCTTCTATGGATACCGATGGATTGGTGAAGGTGCTGGCAGATGCTGAGACTGACGAGATCCTTGGCGTACACATGATAGGCCCAAGAACGGCTGATATGATTGCTGAGGCAGTGGTGGCTATGGAATATAGAGCATCAGCTGAGGATATCTCCAGAATGTCACATGCGCACCCGACTTATACGGAAGCTTTCAAAGAAGCCTGTCTGGCAGCTACAGATAATAGAGCGCTACATATTTAAGCACAATAATATAGTTGTTGAAAAAGCCATTCGGAGAGATTCGAGTGGCTTTTTATATAATACGTTCTAATTATTAAGAAAATAATAATTAAGTTGAGGTTGGTTAAAAATACCATAACCTCTGAATGGTTAGAGGGGATTAAAAAAGTAAATACTTATGAGCTACATGGATTGGCCTAGCAAAAAAGAGCGATTAGGCGCATTATTTTTAGATCCGAAGAACCCTAGATTACCCAAAAGATCTGATCCTTACTTGCAAAATGAAATCATAGAAGAATTGGTAAATCATAGCAATGTTAAAGAGATAGCTTCTTCAATTTCCGAAGATGGATATTCTCCTTTAGAACAGATGATTGCTCATCAAAATGAAGCAGATGGTAAAAAATATGTTTTAGAAGGTAACAGAAGATTAACTGCATGTAAGCTTCTTCGAAACCCAAATCTTGCACCAGAAGAGCATCAAGCCTATTTTAAAAAGCTAGCTAAGAAGGTTGATCCTAATGAGATAAGCAAGCTTCAAGTACTCTTTGCACCAGATCGAGATTCAGCCTTGAAAATGATTGTAAGGAAACATACTAAAAAAACTGTTAAAGAATGGGAGCCAATAATGAAAGCCCACTTCTATGTTCAGCCTTTAGAAGATGGTTTGACAGTTAAAGAAGCAGCAGAAAGACTAGGAGTAACTGAGGGAGATATTAAAGATGCTCGCTACTTATTACAACTTTATGAAGCTGCAAAAAAAATAGAATTAGAGGATGAAGTAAAAAAGATAGTTCACAATGAATACACTTTTAGCTTATCCACCTTTGATCGTGTTGTAAGTAAGCCTTCGGGTAAAACATTCTTGGGTGTGCAACAAGATACGGAAGGAAATATTGTCGTTGATATTGAAAGCTCCGAATTCAAAAAAGGATTAAAAAGAATTGTTACTGACATTGCAACAAGTAAAGAAACTTCAAGAACACTCAACAAAGTAGAAGACATTGACAAATATTTTGGTGAGCGTATTGGTAACGATGATAGACCCAACTTAAGTAAAAAGAAAGAAGGCCAATCAATTGCAGATATTTTTGAAAAGGAAGAAATAGTGGATGAGCCTGAAGAACAAACTCCTTCACCGTTGCCAAAACCCACACCATTAACTAGAAAACCTACAGGTTTATTCTTCAAAAGTTCCTTGAATTGTGAATTGGATAATCAGAAAATCAAGGATATAATCATTGAGTTAACAACGCTTAGCCCTAGGAAATATCCGAATTCGTCAGCTATGATTATCCGAATGCTGTTAGAATTAAGTACATATGAGTATTTAGATAGCATAGGGGAATTGCAAGTTTGGAGAGGTGAATTAGAGGCAAAAGGGAAGCCAAAAAAAGAACTCAAAGAATGGATGCCTCAAATGTCTGAAATGTTGAATCGAATTATGGTCAAGAAACTTTTAGATGACCCGGCCATGTTGAGAAACTTAGGTTTAATTATGCGCGAAGACAGCACAAAACCAATCCTTCGTTCTATGAATCAATTTGTACATAATAGCAAGTGGCACCCTAACGAAGAAAAGCTTAGAAACATATGGAAGGACATCGAACCTTACCTAAAGAAAATATTACTAAAATCAGTCAAAGAAGATGAATCATAGTCATTACAGCCCACTTCGTTATCCAGGTGGAAAGCAATCATTAGCTCCATTCTTCTCAGAACTAATTGAGTTAAACGACTTAGAAGGTGGTAGTTATATTGAACCCTTTGCTGGCGGTGCAGGAGCAGCTTTAAACCTTCTCATGAATGAAAAGGTTTACAAGATCGTTTTGAACGATATTGACCACCATTTGTATTGTTTTTGGAAATCAATTTTACGAGAGACAGATACATTTATTTATAAAATTGAGAATACCTCAGTCAATATAGAGGAATACTATCTACAAAAGGAAATTATTAATGGAGATATAAAGCAGTACAGTGTCCTAGAAAAAGGTTTTGCAGCTTTTTATATGAATCGCTGTAATCGTTCAGGAATACTTCGGGCAGGTCCGATTGGAGGAAGAGAACAAAAAGGAGAATGGAAAGTAGACGCTCGGTTTAATAAGAGAGACTTAATTGAAAGAATCCAGTTAATAGCGGATTATGAAGAGCGAATAGAAATATTCAATCTAGACGCAATAACTTTTCTTGAAAAATACATAACCCACTTACCATTAAAAGCGGAAAAAGTACTTGTCTACTTAGATCCCCCTTACTATAAGAAAGGAAACGATCTTTATCGGCATGCTTTCAAAAAGAATGACCACATTAACTTTGCTGATTATTTTAGAAGACTTGAAAGTTTTAGGTGGTTAATATCTTATGATGACAGTGATTTTATACGAGAACTTTTTGAAAGTAGCAACCAAAGTTTTTTGAAATTTAACTACTTCGCAAATAAAGCCAAAGTTGGACGTGAATTAATGATATTTAGTGATGATTGTCTTTTGCCAGATCGGTACAAAATTAAAGAAAGTAGGCAGATGGAAGAAGGAATTGCTGTAAACTCTAAAAAGTGAGCTATATATTCTCCAGGCTTTCTTTATGTTTTTTGTCACGTTAGTTGTTCCAATCAATTATAAATGAGTTTTCGATTCAGTTAAACTTACTTCCATCATGAAGTTTAAAATCGCCATACTGGGTGCCGGAAATGTTGCCTGGCACCTGGCTCCAGCCCTTGAAGATGCGGGACATTCAATTACTGAAGTGTATGCGCGCACGATCAAAAGTGCTGCACAAATCACGGAACGGGTATATGCTGGAGAGCCAAAAGATGAATTTGATTTCACCGATAGTGAGGCAGAGATATTTATTCTTGCAGTAAAGGATTCTGCAATAATGGATGTGGCGAACGAGGTTATTTTGCCGGAGAATGCAATACTGGTTCATACCTCAGGATCTGTGGGGTTGGATATGTTGAATTATAGTTCGGCTACCTATACCGGTATATTTTATCCTTTACAGTCATTTACAAAGGGAAGGAAAATCGAATTTGGCGAAGTGCCTTTTTTGCTGGAATCTGATGATGAAGAGACATTACAAAAGCTGAAAAAGCTTGCAAAAAGTTTATCTCACTTGACTTATACCGTGCGATCAAAGGATAGAAAAGCCATGCATATCGCCGCGGTTTTCGCTAGTAATTTTTCCAATCATATGATCAGGATTGCGGAAGAAGTGATGCAGAGGCAGGGATTGGATTTCGATATGCTGAAGCCGCTGATTATTGAGACGATTTCCAAAAGTCTTCAAATGGGGGCGAAAGCGGCTCAAACCGGTCCTGCGATAAGGGAAGATTATGAGACCCTGGAAGACCACCATCGATTTTTGAGTTACAACGATGGAATCGCCGAAATCTACCGATTGATCTCCCAGGATATTATTGACAGCTGATCAGTGCTTCCAAGTGCCGAATTTTCCGGCTTGGTAGTCATCGTAAGCTTCTTGGATCTGCTTATGTGTGTTCATCACAAATGGACCTTGAGCGACTATGGGTTCATTGAAAGGAGCGGCATTCCCTAGGATTAGGATTGTGTCTTCGGTAGCTTCTACTTGGACTTTCTCGCCAGTATTTTCAAATTCTACCAAATGCCTGAAATCTACTACTGCCCCATTTACTTGCAGTGCTCCGCGTACGATATAAAAGAATATAGTATCTGATTTTGCAATAGACTTTTCAAACTTTCCGCCTTCTTCCAGATGAATTGTACTCATGTTGATTGGGAAATTACCTTCGAAAGCTCCCTTTGTTTCTTTCCATTCCCCGAATAATTGCTGCACTTTTACTTTACCATTATCTAGGGTAAATGTTGGTATTTCTTCTTTTTGAAGTCCCTTATACTTAGGAGCAATCATTTTTTTATCAGCAGGAAGATTCAGCCAAAGCTGAAGGATTTCGAGTTCTCCCCCATTTTTTTTGAATTCAGAACTGCTCACTTCAGAGTGGATCAGGCCACTTCCAGCTGTCATGTATTGAACGCCCCCAGAGCCGATCACAGACTCATGGCCCGAAGAATCCAAATGCGTGATGTCCCCTTCCAGAATAAAAGTGACGGTTTCCATCCCTCGGTGAGGATGTGGACCGAAAGGCAATCCTTGATTGTGGGTAGGATAAGTCTGTAAACCGTGATGATTTAAAAATATGAATGGGTCTAAATGAGCTAAGACCCGCGTCGGCATAGGGCTATAAGTCACCAAATCCGCAATAGGTCTATATTCTGCTTGATGTATTTTTTTGATTGCTCTCATGATTTTTCCAACTGATGTCTATACATTAAATGGTTTTGAAGAGAATAAGTTTCACTTTCTCCCCAATTATTTTGGAATGTCTTTTAACCTAAGTTCGAACAAGTCAGTTCGTCGGTCTTTGAGGTTTCTTACACTACCAAATTGATTTAACTCCCTCAATAAGGATAGATCCACATCTGCAATTAACGTCATTTCATTATTTGGCGTGGCTTCGGCTTTGATGCCATTACTAGGGAAGGGGAAATCGCAAGGTGTGATTACCATGGATTGAGCGTATTGCATGTCCATGTTATGAACCTTCGGTAAATTCCCCACGCTTCCAGCCATGGCGACATAGCATTCATTCTCAATTGCACGTGCCATGGCGCAGTTTCTTACTCGAGAATAGCCGTTTTGAGTGTCTGTCAAGAAGGGGATGAATAAAATGTCCATTCCTTGATCAGCTAAAATCCGGCTCAGTTCTGGGAACTCAGCATCGTAGCATATCAAAATCCCGATTTTGCCGCAGTCGGTGTCAAATGATTTGAGTATGTTACCACCTTGCATTCCCCATACTTTGGCTTCCAGTGGTGAAATATGGAGTTTCTCGTACGATTCAATAGAGCCATCTCTTTTGCAGAGGTAACCTACATTGTACAACTTGTCATTTTTCACCTTCGGCATGGAGCCGGTGATGATGTTGATATTGTAGGATACAGACAGCTGCGCAAAACGCTTGACAATCTCATCGGTGTATTTTGCTAACCCACGGACTGCCTGCGCTTCACTCAGGTGATTGAATTCTGCCATCAGTGGGGCATTGAATAACTCTGGAAATAGCGCAAAATCCGAGCGATAGCCAGAAACGGCATCTATAAAGTACTCTGCCTGCTGCATCAGTTCATCCAGATTATCATACAAACGCATTTGCCATTGGATCAAGCCCAGACGCACTATGGTCTTGTTTGTCGATGCTTTTTTGTTCGGCTTTTCGTAGAAAATATTATTCCATTCCAGTAATACGGCAAACTCACTGGACGCAGAATCTCCTTCCAGATAGTTTTTCATGATCCGTGCCGGATGGAAGTCATTCGCCAGTTGGAAATTTAAAACCGGGTCGTAAACCTCCTTCATCTTCACCTTTTCTAAGTATTCTTTTGGCCCCATCTGATCAGCATACTTGTGGTAATTTGGGATTCGCCCACCAAATACAATTCCTTTCAAGTTTAGCTTTTCGCAGAGTTCCTTGCGGTAATCATATAATCTTCTGCCAAGCCTTAATCCACGAAATTCCGGTTTGATAAAGACATCAATGCCATAGAGCATGTCACCGGAATCATTGTGATTCTCAAAGGTAAAGTTGGTCGTGATGTCTTTGTAGGTATGCTCTCCTTCCAGTTCGGCATCATTTACTATGATAGAAAGCGCACAGCCTGCCAGCTGATCATTTATTTTGATGACCACTTGTCCGGCAGGGAATTTATTAATCAAAATGTCAATCTGGCTTTCAGCCCAGTAAGAGCCAGGCATATTTCTGTATGCATCGATCATGGCTTCTTTGAGGTCCTTGTAATCCGAAGGCTGAAGGTATGCTAATGATATATTTTCTGATTGGGTATTGTCCATAAAGTAGGCTAGAAAGGCGATTTTTTGCGTGTTTCGAAATCTGAGATTTAGAGGGTTTGAATAAAAATCGCTTAATGTTTATTAAGATAAGAAGAGTAGATACAATCAAAAAATCCTTTCCATTACGGAAAGGATTAGGAGTAGCAAGGGCATTAAATTATTTAAGCCAGGCGAGCTTTACCTCTTCAGGGGCTTTCATCCTATCTGCTAATCTCATGTATCGGTCTGATAGCTTCACAAGGTAATCCTGTGCTTTGGATGCTACGTCATTTAATCCAGTCAGACTTTCTATTTTCCAGAGACCTACTAGGTGTTCAATAATCCTAGCATAATCCCAACCGGTATAAATGCCTACTTTCTGAGTGATAGCTGAGAATTGGGTAAATAAGGAAGGGTTTGAACCGCCCTCACCCATTAGCACTGCCGGCATGACGATCTGCTTTCTCATTAATTTCTCGAAAGCGATGATGGCTCCATTTGGATCGATATCAAATATTGCGGACATAAAGCTCTTATATGCCTTTTCATGTCTAGCTTCGTCTCCTGCTATTTGCTTGCAGATTCTCCCAAGAACTGCATCTCCTGCTATGTCTGCCAATTTACCAGTGTTTACATGAGAGACTTTAGTAGCTCTTTCTTGAAATGAGGTATATACAATAGCCTGATAGGGATCTCCACCGGAATTGGGATCAAATCCATTCATCAATAGTCTATGAATAGTCTGTTCCACCGCCTTCATATCCACTCTACCAGTCATGTACAAGTATTTATTCAAAAGGTCACCATGGCGGTTTTCTTCAGCAGTCCATGATTTTGACCATCTAACCCAGCCAGAAGGTGATAGCAGGTTTCTTTCCGGATTTATGCCTTCCAGGAGATTGAAATATGTCTGATAACTAGGGAGTGCTTCCTCGGTAATCATATTGCCGATAAGAGAAGTCAAAACCGTATCAGGAATACCTTCTGATCTTTTCTGTAATTGTTTTACTTGGTCATGAATATCTGGATCTCCAAAATCGGGTAGGAAATCTGATGGTTGCCAGCACTTGTCTGGATCAACCAGAATATTATCTACTGCTTCACCTACAAGACCATCCAACTGAGAGATGACCTCTATGTTTTTTTCTAGTTCGTAATTTATTTCTCCTGATTTCATCATGGATAAATTTAGGTCCGAATAATAAGTAACTCGGTGCGGTTTTGAATTGGGACAAATTTACTCACAAATGGACAAAATACTGATAGAAAGTACCTATCAATGATTTAGGAATCCATAAGTAGCCAGCTTACAGTGGATTAGCTGAGCATAACATGGGGGTCTTGATAGGGATTTTTTATGTTTTGCTCTTTGCTTTCCTAAGATTGGTGATATTTCCTTTGATCACCTATTTTTTAATATAATGAAAATTAGGGCCTCTGCGTTCAATAAACTCAAAAAAGCCTTCAAAAGAAGGCTTTTATTTGATAGGTAAACTGGGCGAATTAGTATTCCAGTTTGTAGGCAACTACCTTATTTTTGAAGAAAGTAGGAACCAAAACAATGTTATCTCCTGGTATGAAGCCTATGTCTGCAGTATTTGACTCAGCGTCTTTAGTGTCCAAAAGCAAGGTTTCGCCATCACTGCTTACAAAGTAAATCTCTCCTGCCCATCGAGAAGCAATGTAATTTCCGTCTCCTAAAATCACAAGTCCATCTCCGCCTGTAACAGTTCCGTTCAATAGCTCGGAGGTGTCGTCCGATGGAAGTGTTTTCAACCCAGATTTATCCAATCCATACAGCATTCCATCCTCACCGATAGCAATACCATTAATTGATTCATGTCCTTCTGTTACTGTTGATATTTTACCGGCATCCAGCAAATGGACTTTACCGGTGTTCATATCAGTGAAATAAACTTTGCCGTCATAGGTAGCCAGATCATTAAGAAACTTCCCGCCTTCCACCGCGTATTTCTTTATGATTTTTCCAGATTCTAGGTTGATTTCTACTACCTGATCAATATCTGTTACGTATAAATTCCCTTGAGTAATCCCCATTCCTTTAGGAGCATTCAGGCCGGTCACCCAATTCTGGTTAACTATTTTTCCGTCTTTGTCAAGGATAGATATCGAGCCTTTCCCGTCTTTTCCGGAAGGATCTCCATCGATATTCGCTACGTAAATCTTGCCAGTAGCTGCATCATACAGGACAGACTCATTCGTCGTCAATGTTGAATCTGTTTCCCAGATTTTAGTCAGGGTAGGCGTTTTTGCTTCCTCTACTGCGACCACTTCGGTATTTTCTTCTGTTTTGGGAGAAGAACAGCTAGCAAAAAAGAATGCTGTGGATAGACCTAAAAGGCCAAGTTTGATTGATGTTGATTTCATATTAGTTTTTGGTTTGTGTCCAGTTTTGTTGATTAAACCCAGCTGCGGCTGTTTCTTTGAGTCTGTCTCCAATTTCCGCCAGATAGAGCGTATTATATCTGAGTCTGGAAATATAATTGGGAAGGGTAGGATCTCCGTTCCAGCAATGTTCTGCCCGGTCGCCATATGCTACCGTCCCGTTATAATAAGGGTTTTGCGTTTGCTCTAAAAAATCCTCAGTCAAATAAACCGCATTATTTAAGTAATAGTTATCCATGTCGCCTCAGAATATATTTATTTTACCTTCCAATTTTGAACCTAAAACATCCCAGTCACGCTCCATGATATAGCGAAGATCGTAATTTTCCTTCCAATACGAAGCAACTTCTGGATCAATTTCTCCCGAATATTTGTCCCAAATGGGTTTTCATCAAAGCCCTCCGGAAGGAGTACGTTCAAGATACATGTCTCGTCCCCAGAACTCTGATAGCAAATCAGACTTGAGTTTTATGTGCTTGATGTATTCTGTGTCCTCCGGTTCTTTGATTTCAGGTATGATCTGGTCTATGGTCAATTTAAACTCTTGTGCACTTTTCCAATCTACCAAAACCGGTTTGCTATAGATGTTTTTTGGAGCGGAAGCCCATTGTCTGCCTTTTCCTTGATCCATAGGGAGTTTGACAGTATGGCCATCTGAGCGAGCAAAGGTTTCATGTTTTTGAATAAATGCCTACACGCCCAACTTGTAAGTAGCAAGAATAATACTATCCAGAAATGTTTCATGTTAGGTGGTTTTGAATTGAAATTCACCTAAATATCTATAGATAAATGGCGTTGAGGGCTCTAAATAAGCTAGCCTAACCAGATATTTTGTGATAAAGACCATAACTAGATCAATGAGGATTCCATGAGAAAAACCACTTATCTTAGGATTTATTCTAACCCACCAACTTATGAGAAAATATTTAAGCCTAGCGTTATGCGCTAGTTTGGCGTTAGCCTGTTCACCGCAAGAAAAAAATGAGGCAATTGATTATACTCAGCTATCTGATGAAGAACGATTGGAAGTAGCCACCAAAATAGCGCAGGAAACTATCATTGTCGATGGACATGTGGACTTGCCTTATCGCATGAAAGTAGGAGGATTTACGCTTCAGCGTGAAATTCTTGATGTATCGGTTCGTACGCCAGATGGTAATTTTGATTTTCCACGAGCCAAAGAAGGCGGGCTAGATGCACCTTTTATGTCCATTTATATTCCTGCTGGCTTACAGCAGACTCCAGGTTCTTCCAAGGCTTTGGCAGATTCATTAATACTGATGACGGAGCGTTTGGCTGATACTTTCCCAGATCAATTTGCCATGGCTTATAGCCCTGCAGATGTAGAAGCTAATTTTGCAGCAGGTAAAATTTCCCTTCCTATGGGAATGGAAAATGGCTCTGCACTTGAAGACGATATCACCAATGTGGCCTATTTCCAAAAGAGAGGGATTCGCTACATCACGCTTACTCATGGCAAAGCCAATCTGATTGGAGATAGTAGTTATGATTCAGTGAGGTTGTACAATGGCTTGAGTGAATATGGAGAGCAGGTTGTGGCAGAGATGAACCGAGTGGGAATTATGGTTGACCTTTCACATGTTTCGGATGATACGTTTAAGGATGCCTTGGCGATTACGAAAGTTCCAGCGATTGCTTCTCACTCTTCAGTAAGAGATTTCACGCCTGGTTTTGAGCGAAACATGAGTGACGAGCTGATTCAGGCCCTGGCAAAGAATGGAGGTATCATGATGATCAATTTTGGTGGGTCTTTTATTGATTCTGCCTATGCTTCGGCTGCAGATAAAGTCCTTGAGCATTTGGTGAACTACATGGCTGAGAATAATTTGAGCAGAAGTGATTCAGCATTTGAAGCATATTCGGCGGAGTACATTGCTGCAAATAGTCCTTTCCCTTCCGTTCAGCGAGTTGCGGATCACATCGATTATGTAAAAAACTTGGTTGGGGTTGATTATATAGGGTTGGGTTCTGATTTTGATGGAGTTGGAGATTCCTTGCCTACGGGTTTAAAGGACGTTTCCATGTATCCAAATTTGATTGCAGAGCTTTTGAAGCGTGGCTATTCAAGAGCAGAGATAGAGATGATCTGTTACAAAAATATATTCCGGGTTTGGAAGGCAGTAGAGGATTATGCAACAAAGGCCGAGTGACTTAGAGCTAATCTCTAAATTTTCATATCCTGCTTTAGTACTAGAGCAGGATATTTTTATGACTTCTATCTTCTTTCACGCTACTAAAATTAGTTTTAAGATTGCTTCAGCGATCTGAAAGTTTTTAGCAAAAAAATGATTCCTCTGGTGGTAGGATTCTAGCGCTTAGGAATCCTGGCTTTCAGATTTGAATAAAATTCTGTCAATTTTTCCGTTTTAGGTATGAGATTCGAGGTTTATCAGCCATTTTGACCGAAAGAAGTAATTGGAGATAGATTTGATAGTTGAGGATGAGACGGATAGTGGAATGTCAATATTCCAGTTCCGCCCCTTTAAAGTAGTTACCTCTACTAACCCGATTACGCTATGGATTTCAAGCAATTCACTATAAAATCTCAGGAGGCTATTCAAAAGGCTCTTGAGCTAGCCTCTGGAGCTGGGCAGCCAGCTATTGAACCAGCACATTTATTAAAAGGGATTCTCTCCGAGGACGAGAATGTTACTGACTTTTTATTCAAAAAGCTTGGGAGCAACAAGCAGTTAATCAGTCAAAAACTAGAAGAGCAATTAGCTAAAATGCCAAGAGTAAGTGGTGGGCAGCAACAGCCGTACTTGTCCAATTATTCGAATCAGGTGTTGGCAAAAGCAAAAGATTATCTTAAGACTTTTGGGGATGAATATGTAGCGATAGAACATGTGTTACTGGCCATTTTGTCTGGAGGAGATGCGACGGCTAAGATCTTAAAAGAACAAGGCATTTCTGAAAAACCATTGATCGAGGCAATTAAAGAACTTAGAAAAGGCAATAAAGTGACCGATCCAAACGCAGAAAGTAAGTATCAGGCATTGGAGAAATACTCCAAAAACCTAAACGAAATGGCCAAAAAGGGCAAGATTGACCCTGTGATTGGCCGTGATGAAGAGATCAGGCGAGTGCTACAGATTTTGGCTCGTAGAACCAAAAACAACCCAATCCTTCTTGGGGAGCCGGGAGTGGGAAAGACGGCAATCGTCGAAGGACTAGCGCAGCGAATTATCTCTGGTGATGTACCTGAAAATCTAAAATCCAAGACCTTGATTTCTTTGGATATGGGCTTGCTAGTAGCAGGAGCCAAATACAAAGGTGAGTTTGAAGAGCGATTGAAAGCAGTGATCAAGGAGGTGACTGATGCTGAAGGCGAGATCATTCTCTTTATCGATGAGATCCATACGTTGATTGGTGCTGGTGGAGGTGGCGAAGGCGCTATGGATGCGGCGAACCTACTGAAGCCTGCTTTGGCACGAGGAGAACTGCATGCTATCGGTGCGACTACGCTTAAGGAATATCAGAAGTACATCGAAAAAGACAAGGCACTGGAGCGTCGATTCCAGTCTGTAATAGTCGATGAGCCAGATGCTGCGGATGCGATTTCCATCCTTCGTGGGATCAAGGATAAGTATGAATTGCATCACGGAGTTCGGATCAAAGATGACGCGGTAATTGCGGCAGTAGAACTTTCACAGCGATACATTTCTGATCGTTTTTTGCCTGACAAGGCGATAGACTTGATGGATGAGGCCGGTGCAAAATTGCGAATGGAGATAGATTCTTTGCCGCAAGAACTCGATGAATTGAATCGCCGAATCATGCAGTTGGAGATTGAGCGAGAGGCTATTCGTAGGGAAAAAAATATGGACAAGGAAACTGTCCTAAGTAAGGAGCTTGCTGAGCTTGCCGAAAAGCGAGATAGCGTAAAAGCGAAGTGGGAAAGCGAGAAAGCTGTCATTACCGGTATCCAACGGGAGAAAGAGCGTATTGATAACCACAAACTGGAAGCAGAGCAAGCGGAGAGAGCTGGGGATTTTGGCAAAGTAGCTGAGATCCGATATGGTAAGATCGTGGAAGCTGAGAAGAAGCTAGAATCCTTCAAGTCTCAGTTAGCAGAGATGCAGGCTGGATCTCCGCTGTTGAAAGAGGAAGTGGACCAGGAAGATATTGCAGCTGTGGTATCCAAATGGACGGGAATTCCGATGAATAAAATGATCCAATCAGAGCGTGAAAAGTTATTGCACTTGGAGCTTGAGCTCGGCAATAGAGTGGCAGGCCAGAAGGAAGCAATTACAGCTTTGTCAGATGCTGTCCGTAGAAGTCGGGCGGGGTTACAAGATCCAAAGCGTCCCATCGGTAGTTTTATCTTCATGGGAACCACAGGTGTGGGTAAAACTGAGCTGGCAAAGGCTCTGGCAGAATATCTCTTTAATGATGAGAATGCCATGGTGAGAATAGATATGTCTGAATATCAGGAAAGACATGCGGTCAGTCGATTGGTAGGAGCGCCTCCAGGGTACGTGGGATACGACGAAGGCGGTCAATTGACAGAGGCAGTGCGGAGAAAGCCCTACTCTGTGGTCTTGCTGGATGAGATCGAAAAAGCACATCCTGATGTGTTCAACATACTCTTGCAAGTCTTGGATGATGGGCGCTTGACTGATAATAAAGGTCGTGTGGCAAACTTCAAGAATACCATCATCATCTTGACTACCAATATCGGTTCGCATCTGATCCAAGAGAGATTCGCAGACATGGAAGAATGGAACAAGGAGGAGATTCTTGAAAAAACCAAAATCGAAGTATATGAACTTTTGAAAAAAGCAGTGCGTCCTGAATTCTTAAATCGAATCGATGAGACGATCATGTTTGAACCGTTGAACAAGCAGGTTATTCGAAAGATAGTGGATATTCAATGGAGAGAGATTCAAAAGCGACTTTCAGAAGCTAACATAGAAATCGACGCCACGACTGAAGTTTTGGATTACCTGGGCGAGGTTGGTTTTGATCCGAATTTCGGGGCAAGACCTTTGAAAAGAACCATGCAACGATTGGTGTTAAATGAGCTCTCGAAGCAGATCTTGTCAGGTTATATCAAAAATGATTCTGCTGTGCTGGTTGATTTGGATGCGGATAATCAGGTTTATTTCAAAAATGTGGAGACTGTAGAATTATAACCATCAGCTTACTCACTAGTCAAACCCCTTGAAATCGTTAAGATTTCAAGGGGTTTTTTTTACTCAGAGTGTCTTAATGGCTCGATTTCATAAGTAGAGATTTTAAAAATCCATCCATGACAATATGTGTCAAAAATATTAAAATAGCCTTAGTTTTCCCTATCTTGTATCAGGATAAATTAACCAATAGACACTTATAAATTATGGATGATCAGTTAGATATGGGAAAAGTTATTTATGTAGTTGGTGAGAATGGGGCTGGAAAAAGTACCTTCATTGCGAAAAATTATCGGAGTGATGATTTTTTTATTGTTGAATTTCCAGCTGAGTTTCTCGAGGAGTTGAAAGGCACAGGCGATGTGGAAATTGACCTATTGATAGGAACTTACAATCAGTTGAATGGTGATATGCTCGAAGCATTCTTCGAAGGGAAATCGGTAGTTATCGAAGTTTGTGCAGATTCTGCAGGTGAGGAGCCTTTTACTAATTTAATAGAGCGTTCAACAAAGATTGGAATTCATACTTCATTGGTGATGATTGCTTGCGACGCGGATAAAAGGGAAGTGCGGCTGATAGGTGCGGAAAACGAACCCGGATATTTTTCTTCCTCTCTATTATTTCCCTATGTATTGGAAATTTATGAAGGGTTTGTAGAGAGTATTGAGTTAAGCAAAAATATGGGGTTCGTAAAATGACAGATGAGCAAACATATTTAGCTAAAAAGGATGCTTATCAGGGCAGTTTGTTAGGTGGTGCAGTGGGAGATGCATTGGGAGCTCCTATTGAATTTTATACAATTGCTCAGATAAGGAAGAATTTTGGTCAGTCGGGACTTAGTGATTTTGTGGAATTCAAAGAAGGTAAAGGAAGGTTTACTGACGATACGCAAATGACTTTGTTTACTGCAGAAGGGCTCCTCAGAGCTAGACATCGGGCGATGCTGCGAGGCATAGAGGGAGCCCTGCATCAGATTACATTTTATTCCTATTTGAGATGGTTGCTTACCCAGACCCATTCCTATGCGGCGGTTCAAAGTCAAATGACAGAACCCACTATGCTTTATAGTGGATGGTTGCTTTCGCAGGAGGAACTCTATTCATGTAGAGCGCCCGGGAATACTTGCCTGCAAGCATTGAGAAATGGCAAAATGGGAAGCATGGAAAATCCTATTAATGAAAGCAAGGGGTGTGGCACGATCATGCGAATGGCGCCGGTTGGATTGATGTTTGGCGATAATCCCATACTTGCTTTCAATGAAGGCTGTCATTTATCTGCTCTTACACATGGACATGCCTCAGGGTATCTCAGTGGAGGTTTTTTTGCTGCACTAATAGCATTTCTGATTAAAGGGGAAAGCATCAAAAGCGCAACATGGAAATGTCTGGAAATCCTTACCCAGGTACCTAATCACGATGAAGTCGAAGATGCAGTTCTAAACATGTTTTCAGTGTTGAAAGAGGTAGGATCCAAAGATCTGGAGCCTGAAGATTTGCAAAAACTTGGCGAAGCTTGGATTGCTGAAGAGGCACTGGCCATTAGTTTATTATGTGCAATTCGCTATGAAAATGATTTTGATAAGGGGGTGATTGCTGCAGTGAACCATTCGGGAGATTCTGACAGTACAGGAGCAATTGTGGGGAATATTCTAGGGCTTATCAATGGGAAAGGAAGCATCCCTGAAAAATGGCAAAGTAAGCTGCATGGAGCAGCAATTGTGCTAGAGATAGCGGAGGATCTAGCCATTGGAGTGAAGGGCAACAGCTTTGAGCAGGATAAAGAATGGTGGAATAAGTATCCTGGGAATTGAATTTATGTTTTAAGCTATAAAAAGATGATATATGATTACAATACAAGAATTGCTTTATAATCGGGGGCTTGATAGAAGCTCAAAGGTGAAACTGGTCAGACATAAAGATAGTCGTCAAGATGTTTACAATCTTTATAAAACAAATAGACCCAAGTTTTTAGAATATCAAAATGTGAATACTAAAGATGTGTTTAAAGGGGTAGATTACATAGTGACTTTTATTGGTGAAAAAGGAGTGATGGCAAGATTTATTGGGGTTTACAAAGTTGAATCTACAACTTTAAAAGAAGATCATTTTGAATATTCGATGACTGAAGTTTGCAGTCACTTTGATGATTTAAAAGAAAGAGTAATAATTAAATGGAACAATGCGATTTCATGGCATCAATGGATAAAAAACGAAATGGAAGTCGTAGAAATCCATCCTGGTTTGCACTATAGACAGTTTAGGGATTTCTTTGATTTTATTCTGACTTTTGATGAGCTAAAGGGAATTGTAGCAAATCAATATAGAGATTGGGAAAAAATGCTTTCATCGACTAAGGGAATTTACCTGATAAGTGACACAAAAACTGGTAAATTGTATGTTGGATCGGCTTATGGAGAATATGGGATTTGGGGACGATGGTGCAAGTATGTTTTAACTAATGGTCATGGGGACAACAAGATGCTCAAAGAGTTAATCAAAAATGAATTTAACTATGGTAGCCATTTTCAATTTTCTATTTTGATGCTTTTGCCAAAAACCATTACTCCTGATGAAACCATTAGAATGGAACGTTTATTTAAAAATAAACTTGGTACAAACTCCTTTGGCTTAAATCAGAATTAAACAATAGAAAAAATGGAAGAAATTAATTCTGAACACTATGTGTACGTTTATATTGACCCGAGAAATTTTGAGGAATTTTATTACGGGATGGGTAAAGGGAATAGAAAAGAAGCACATTTGACTGATAAATCAGATTCTGAAAAAACAGAACGTATAAATTCAATAAAGAATGCTGGAAAGGAACCAATAATAAAGGTGATTGCCAAATATTTGACAAAAAGAGAAGCTTTTCTTATCGAAAAAACCTTGATTTTGAAACTAGGGAAGACCCTGACAAATTCATCATCTGGACATTTTACTGAAAAATTCAGACCACATGACACCTTTCATATTGATTTGCCTTATTTTGATTTTAGAAATGGACTTTACTATGTAAATGTGGGTGAAGGAATTCATAGATGCTGGGAAGATTGCAAAAAGTATGGATTCTTGTCAGCAGGACAAGATAAAAAGTGGAGTGATCCAATCAGAAGGTTAGTGAAAGGTGATATTGTAGCAGCATATGCTAAGGGCTATGGATACGTCGGCATTGGCAGAGTTAAAGAAAAGGCTGTAAGAGTAAGTGATTTTAAAATAGAAGGGATGCCTCTTCATCAATATGATTTATTAGTTCAGAATATTTATGAAAACTGTGAAAATGGAAAGTCATAATATGTCGTAAAAATTGACTGGATTGAGACTGTAGATAAAAATGATGCAAAAAAAGCTAAAAAGAAAAATGGGATTTATTCTACTACACACATTAGAGCATCATTACAAAGTCAGCTTACCACTATAGGATATTTGGAAAAGGAATTTTGGTGAATTTCAAGGATTTATTGATTGAATAGTAAAACCTTAGCCCTTGAGGTCGTTTGACCTCAAGTTTTTTTTGGATGCTACGCCCCTATCCAATCCAGATAATTGCCTGAATGGATGACTTCATAGCTAGCATGAGGATAGGCTTTTGCCCAGGCAGCTGGAGCTTTGGGAGGTTTGGAGCTTTGGTATTTGAATTCAAATGCCCGCAGTGAATCTCCCTCTTCTTCCACCCAGTCGATTTCCTGCTGATCGTATGTCCTCCAGAAGTAGTTTTGGCAATGCATATGGCTATAATTCTGAAATTTCCTACGTTCTACCGTCAAGTAATTTTCCCATAAATCTCCCACGTCTGCCCGCATATCTAAGCGGTTGAAATTTTGGATGATGGCATTTCGGACTCCGTTATCATAGAAGTACCAACGACTGTTCTTCACGATTTCTTTACGGAGATTTCTACTATATCCTCCGATTTTGAATACAACAAATACTTTCGAAAGTAAATCCAAATAGCGCTCCACCGTGTTTTTGGACATCCCCAACTGCTTCCCGAGCTCTTCAAGCGAAACTTCCTTTCCAACTTGGAATGCAACCAAGCGGAGCAATGAGTAGAGTTTGTCAGAGTTTTTCACCCCATCTACCATCAGGATGTCCTTCAAAAGGTAGTCGTTCATGATCTGATAGAGGTAGTCTTCCTTGTCCTTCCAATCCGTGTAGTGGGTGAGTTCTGGGTAGCCTCCGAAAATCAAACGCTCTTCACGTTTTTCTATAGTAGTCTTGAAATCTTCACGTTTAGCAAATTCCATCTGGGCCAATGGATAAAGGAAAAGTGTGTTTTTCCTACCCACTAGGGGTTCGCCAACTTGCTGATGCATGTCGAATGAAGATGAGCCCGTGGCGATCACTTGTATCCCATCAATACTATCCACTAGTAGTTTTAGAATTAAACCGATGTCTGGGATATGCTGTGCCTCGTCGATGACTAGCAAGTTTTTTCCCGCCAGTAATCGACTGTAATTTGCCACTGATCTTTCCTGCAAAAGTGCTGCGTCCAACACATCTTCCCCATTGAGGATCAAGCTTTGTTGTGGATCGACATCCTTGGTAAACTGCTGTACAAGTGCAGTTTTCCCAGACCTTCTCGGGCCCAGGATCATTAATACCTTATTTGGCTTGAGCTTGTGATGAAAATTGGCTTGTAGAGCTCTCGGGATATTTTGCACTGTCATCTAGTTGAATTACAGTACAAAGGAGCTGATTATTTTTTGGAAATACAATATGACTGACGAAATTAACGTAAATACCGTCAGTTTAATGACTTAATTAACGTTAATACCGTCAGTCTGATGACGCAATTAATGTAAATCCCGTCAGTTGAGTATTGTTTCTCATTTACTTAACTTGAATGATGCTCGAACAATACTTTCAATGTCCCTATTGCCTAGAAGAGATTTCAGTACTCATTGATCCTTCCATCCACAGACAGCAATACATCGAAGATTGCGAAGTTTGCTGCAATCCAATCGAAATTAGCGTTGAGCTTCAGGAAGGGGAGGTTATCGCTTTTGATGCAAAATCAATAGAGCAGTAAATTATTCGGCTTCCTTTTTTAAGATGATTTCACCCAATTCTCTGGGTATTAATTCACTGGAGTATGCGTCATCAGATACCTTGTCAGCAAGGTATATAAATGAAGACTAGTTCCAGACCCCTCATTGATGCTGTGGGATCGGTTAGGATAGGGCATCATCTGGAATTGCTTATTGTGTTTAATCAATTCATTCATCAGCATTTCTGCGCCTTGATAGTGGACATTGTCATCGCCAGTGCCATGTATGATCAATAAATTCCCTTCCAGATTTTTGGCGTAAGTGATAGGGGATCCGTTTATGAAATCCTCCATGTTTTCCTGAGGTAAGCCCATGTATCTTTCTTGGTAGATATTGTCATAGATCAGTTGATTGGATACTGCGGCAATGGACATACCAGTTTGATAAACTTCAGGAAATTTAAACATCAGATTCAGTGTCATAGAGCCACCACCACTCCAGCCCCAAACGGCTACCCGGTTTTCATCCAGAAAGGGTAACTTTAGTAGCTCTTTGGCAGCCAAACCTTGGTCTTTGGCATTGATCACTCCGATTTTTCTGTAAATAATTTTTCTCCAATCACTTCCTTTTAGAGATGGCGTCCCGCGATTGTCCATATCAATGATGAAGTAGCCTTTTTGAGCCAGCATAATATTATAAAGCCCAACCTGTGTGTCTGTGGCCACGGTGCTCCATGGCTCTCCATACACATGAAAAAGTACCGGATACTTCTTCGATTCATCGAAATCAACTGGGTAGATTATTCTTGCGTCCATTGTCACTCCTTCGGAAGTAGTCACTTTCGTGAATTTGATATCAGGAGTTTTAAGTGATGCTAGTTTTTGGGAGTAGGCGGTGTTTTCTACAAGGTTTTTAATGATCGTATGTTTGGGTAGACTGATTAACCTAGCCGTTAATGGATTCTTGGTACTTTGGTTAATGTGTATAGCAACCAGGCCATTTGGAGCAATATCATAGGTGTTTACTCCTTCGAAAGCCTCAGGAGTTACTCGTCGGAGATCACCTTTTCCAGCCAAATCAATGGCATACAGGTAGCGCTGTGTGGCATTGTTTGGAGAAGCGATGAAGTAAACCTCTTTGTCCGTCACTCCGCCAAAAGAGGCTACGTCAAATTCGCCAGGTGTGATCAAGGTTTTATTTCCCGTAGCTATTTCAACTTTGTAAATATGTCTCCAGCCATCATTCTCTGTCATTCGTAGAAATGCTTTTCCACCATCTACCAGTGACAAACTATTATCACTCCAGCCATATCGAGACAAATCAGGATATGCCAGATCAACCCAGGTTTTCTCCGTTTCCACATAGATCTTTTTTAGTTCTTCACTTGAAGGTTTGAAAATCCAAATGGTCAGTTGATTTTGCTTTCTATTCATTTGCTGAATTAAAAGGAGATCGGCATTGATCCACTGCATACCAGGAAGGTAATTTTCCTTTTCTCCACCAGGAATTGGTATCCAGTTGGTCTTTTTCGAAGCCATATCTACTAGACCGATTTTGGCTCCTGCAGGCTCTTGACCCACTTTGGGGTATTGTAAAGGAATTGGTTTGGAATAAACCGAGTCGGTATTATTGATCATGTAAAAAGTGCCAATCTTAGAGGCATCGATCTGCCAAAATGCGATGTGGGCCGCGTTTGGACTCCAGGCAAAGCCGTCACGTTTTCCAAACTCTTCTTCATAAGCCCAGTCGAACGTACCATTGATGATCTTGCCAGTACCGTCGCTGGTTAGCTGAGTGATTTCTCCGGTCTTGAAGTTTTCCTTATATAAATTGAATTTTTGCACATAGGCTACGAATTCATTGTCAGCAGAAAATTTCGCAAACATTAGGGAAGAACCTTCAAATTTACCGCCGAGTTGCTTTAATTCTTTGGAAGCAAGATCATAAACCCAATAATCGCCTTTGGTATTTGATCTCCAAACTCTGCTGGAGTTTGTGAAAATCAAAACTTTTGTTCCGTCATCAGAGAGTGTGAACGATTCAATTGAAATTGGTTTCCCACCATTTTGCAAAGCTGATCCAGGTACAAAAATGCTTTTTTCTAAGGTTTTAGAATCCCAGCGACTCAATTCATTTCCATTTTCCACTGTCACATAAGCTGCTCCATTTTCAATCCATTGAATGGGTTGAGGCCTTTCCTGAGCGAATTCTCTTGAGTTGTAAATTCTGTCCAGGGTGAGTAGCTCTGGGCCTGAAACCTGCTGGGCAAAAACCGTAAAGATTTGAAAACAGGCAAATGCTAATGTGGTAAAAATGGATCGAAGGTTCATATTTATAAGTGTTAATCAATCTTAGAGAGTAGTTCCTGAACTGAAATGGCGGGAATTGATGATGTTTTGAAATCCTTCAAATTCCGGCTTACAATGTAATTGATATTGCTCATTGACTCAGCTCATCCTATTTGAATGGCATCTTCAAAGTCTCGATGAGTGGATTTCAAGGAGGCTATTCTGTCTTTCTTGGATCTACAAATTCCACCAATATGTAAATTTCAATACCAGAGATCTGTTTTTGGTGTAAAAAGGAGCAGGAAGATAATTGTCTGTGTAAACCAAAAATAGGTCAGATGCGGGCTTGAATCGCCACTGGAAGCGGGTGTTCAGATTGATGTTCTCGATTTGCTCATTGTACTGAACAAAGGCCGTGAAGAATAGTGTATTGGTCATGGTGACATCCACCCGAGGTCCAACCAACCAAAAGCTTGTAGTATTCCATGGTTCTGGTAACAAGATTTCATTGTATGCAGCTGACATTGCCAGGCTCACATAAGGCTGGAATCGGTAGCCCAATTCGGCGGTAGCATTGTATCGCTGACCATTGGCATAGTATCCTCCTGCACGTGCGCTGAAGGCATAAGTGAATAAGCTTTGGGGCTTGGATGTATATTCAGCACCCATGGCATACCACTGATGTTCTGTGCCTGTGGCCAGCGTATCTCCGCTGTAATTTGTAGGGTCAAAGGGGCGCTGTAATTTGACATAGTCTGTGCTCGTCCATAGCATAAAGGTGCTTTGACTTCTCCACTTTAGATTATAAGCGAGAAAAGTTGTGTTGTCTGTTTTCTCTCCGTCTTTGTTAAAAAAGAAAGTGGTACTTACATCAGGGCCATGACTTAGGATTTTTTCGCTTTTTGGAAACCAGCGATAGCCCACCTGAGGATTGATTTTGTAAAATCCTCTTCTCGGCACATAACCTACTTCTGCTGTGTAGTTTTCAGAGACATATTCATGTTGCCAGGCCCAGGTAAGATTTCCTGCGGTATATTTCAGGTTTGCTGCATGGACAAATCCATTGCCTACATTGCCTGGGCCAAAACTCTGTAGCATCATAGCTTTCCCTGTCCAGAGATTATTAGAAGAGGCTAGGTTGTATTCCAAACCCACATTACGGTTGAATTGGGAATAAATAGGCGCTTCGGTAGTTGGATCTGGATTATAGTTCAGCGATTGCTTATTGATAAAGATCCCTGTGATATTTGATCTTGCCCCTACTTGTCTTTGCAGTGCTAATACGGTGAAGTTTTGAGAGGGCAATTCATCTTCATCCACTTTTCCAGTCTGCATATTCATTCCTCCGACTCGCCAGTTTTTATTTATTTTCCCACTCAGTCTTGCACCAAATTGAATTGGGGCATTTAAGCCTATTCTTCTGGAGAAGAAAGGGCGGATAGTGCTATAGCCAAAGCCCCCAAACAAATCTCCGTTTTCCAGGAAAAACTGTCTTCGCTCAGGGAAAAACAATTCAAATCGGTCTAGATTGGTTACCTGCCTGTCTACCTCCACTTGGGAGAAATCGGGGTTTACGGTCAGATCCAAATTCAGAGAGGAAGTCAATCCGATTTTGGCATCCATTCCTACTTCCTTTCTGTACACGGCAGGTGCTCCATCTGCGACTTCCTTGCTAAACCCTCCCAGAGCATAAGGAATCACAGAAATATTTGCTCCAGTTTGGGGTGGGGCTTTGTCCCATACGAGTACTCCCGTATATGCTAAAGAAGCTGAGGGGAATTGTCGTGGAACCGGAGCCCAACCTGATTTTTCAGTGGTTTTCAGATCTAGTCGGGAAAAATTGATTCCCCATTCGGTAATGCCTTTTTTGTAGCGTATGGATTTGAAAGGAATTTTAGCCTCGAAGACCCATTTGTCTTCGTAATTGGTGACTTTGGAAGTCCACTTGTTATCCCAGCTTAGATCTACGTTGCCGCCATTGTACATGATTCCATCCCATTGGGCTCCTGCTGCATTTGCTCCAAAGGAAAATCCATTGGTCTGATCATCGAAAGGATCCATGAAGAGCAGGAAATTATCATTTTTGCCAAAACTAAAATCCCGTCGAAGGGACTCGACCATATATGGGCCCTCGACTGCATGAAAATTCTCCACGAGTAAGTAGAGATTTTCATCATCATAAGTCATCCTAACATCCGTTCTTACTCTCGCAAAGCTGGTATCCATCGGAGTAATCATGAAGAAATCTGTAGCTACTTCCGCATCCAGCCATGCTTGCTCATCAAGAGCTCCATCAATTAGAATCATCGAGCTTGCTTTTTGGATAGGAAGTTGATAATTCGAATTGATTTTTTGAGCTGAAAGTGAAGCTGCTAATAATAAATTTAGAAATAGGAATAAAAGGAGTTTGCGCATGCAAAAGAAGTATTTCTAAGGGTACAATTGTAATTACTCATAAGGCTGAAATGTATTAGTGGCTCTGATATAGCAATAATTTACTGCTTAAGGCGGTAATTCATTGTCAGATTAATTTGTCTCATTTGACGTTGTGAACTACCTTCAGTAAAGAAATTTGCACCTTCTGTGATGTATCTGTTTTTTCGGGAATTGAGCACATCAGTCACATTCAAAGTCACGGTTCCTCGATCTTGGATGATGCCTTTGCTTGCAGATATGTCCATAAAGAATATCCCTTTCCTGACCCCCTGGGCTGTTTTTTGTCTAGCTTCATAGTTTGCCCGAAGCTGTAGATCCAAGCCATTATTTAACGTAAAGCGAGATGTTTGGCGGAATAACCAAGAGTAAGTTGTGGCAGTATAGTCAGCCTGAATATTACTTCCATCGATATTCGCATGGAAGAAATTCACGTTCATATCGATTTTCCACCATTCTTTTGGGCGATAATCGCCACTTAGTTCTACACCAAAAGAGTTTTCCCCATTCAAGTTGTATGGTTTAGTTACTGAGTGTCCATCGTCGTTGACAGTTCGAAGCCGCTCGATTTTGTCATTTGTACTTCGGTAGTAAACCGTCGAGAACAGCGTTCCTTTGTCAAAATACTTGATATGCCCCAGCTCGAACGCATTGGTGTATTCGGGATTCAAATCAGGATTTCCGCTGAAGAAATTCCTGGAATCTGAGAAGGTTACATAAGGGCTGAGGTCATTGTAAACAGGCCTTTGCACCCTTCTGCTGTAGCTAAGCTGAAAGGCATTTTCTGGGGTGATATTATAGGTCAAATGTGCACTAGGGAAGAGGTTGGTGTACTTTCTTGGATTCTCTTCATTAGTCTCTTGCAAAATGGTCTTTACATCTGTGTTCTCTACTCGCAAACCTCCTTGGTAGCTCCATTTGTTAGTTTTATTGCCAATGATCCCGTACGCCGCCATGATATTTTCATCGTATAGAAAAATATTGTCTAATCCTGGAATGGGCGAAAACTCACCATCATTACCTTTCTCCTGAACGATGTAATCATTTTTCATCCTGCGAAAACTCGTGCGGAATCCAGTTTCGAACTTTCCCTCTTTTCCAAATGGCTTGACGTAATCCAGCATTGCTAAATACTGATTTTCATATTCGTCATTCAGAGAAGTTTGGACTTGCTCTTGGGCTTTGTTTTCGATTCCTGCGGGTGAAAAAGTGTTTTGGGTGAATAGTTGATCTGAATTTTCCCAATAATTCAGGTAGGTGAAAGTCGTCGTAAGTTCATGTCCCTTTTGCTCAAAGGTCCGCTTATAGTTGGCCGAAATCTCTGAGTTTGGTTCCTCTTCGGTTTCATCCTGCCTTCTCAAGGTATAGCTCTGCAGGTTGTCAACAGTATCCCAGGAGTCTTCGTAGCGAATATCCGTGATTCTGTGTGCATCGCTTCTACGCCAGAGGTATGACAGTGTTAGAATACTCTTTTCATTGAAGTAATAATCCAGTCCCCCTCGGATATTATTATTCAAACCGCTGACAATTCCTTCATTGCTCTGATTGAGGATGAATGTAGTATCTTGACCATAAACTTCTTGGTACAATTCGCCCACATTTGGTGAGCGCCTATATGCCAGTCCATAATTTATAAACCAATTGATTTTTTTGTGGCGATAGTTCAAATTGGCAGTGAATCCAAGATTGGTGGGTGTACCTACGATTACTTCAAAGGAACCATTGAAGCCTTGATTATTCTCTTTTTTCAGAATGATATTGATCACGCCTGCCATTCCTTCGGCTTCGTATCTGGCGGAAGGATTGGTGATGACTTCCACCCGCTCGATCATATTGGCAGGCAGCTGACGCAGGCCACTACTTCCTTTGAAACTTACTAATCCAGAGGGCTTTCCATCGATCAAAATCCGAACATTTGCAGATCCCCTCAAGCGTACATTTCCCTCTGGATCTACAGAAATAGAAGGCAAATTCATCAAAATATCATTAGCAGTCCCGCCTGCATTAGCCAGGTCTTTCCCCACATTAAAGATCCTTTTGTCTAGTGAAAGTTCCATAGTGGTCTTTTCTCCCTGAACTACAACTTCTTCCAAATCTCCAGCTGTGCTCTGCATGTTGATTTGGCCTAAATCATGTGATGGAGCGTCTTTTGAAATAGAAAATGAATCAGTTTTGAAAGGCTCGTAACCCATGAATTCTACTAAGGCGTAATATTGTCCGGTTGAAATATCGATTTGGAATCTACCATCATCATCAGAAAGACCTCCAGAAATGAGGCTATCAGTCTTGGTGTATATACCTATAGAAGCAAAGGGCAGCGGAGAACCAGCTCCATCAGCCAGAACTACCCCACTCAAAACTCCCTTTTTTGAGGATTGTTGGGCAAGGATGGCCCCGCAAAAAAGTAGGCTCATAAAAAGCGAGAGACAGATCTTACCGAAAGAACTATGGAAAGCAATAGACATTAGATGTCGGGTTAGGTTTTAGGTTTGAGAAGATTGAAATCCGAAATAATTCTTTCAAGGGATTAAAATCATGGAAAGATATTTTGATTTTCTGGGAAAAGCAGTTAAAAAATGACTAAAGGCTGAATATTACGGACGAGTAGAAAACGGCTTTGCCAGTTGCTGGAATACCTATTTTCTTTTCAAAAGGCTAGCGACCGTCCTGCCTATCCAATCCAGTCGCTCTATGGGGCCGATGAGTGAGCCATGCATCATGTCCATTACAAGCATGCCGCCTGCCTTAGGTTGGTTGGGGTAGATTAGGATGAAGCTGTGGTTTTTTAGCCAGATGTTAATCAGTTTAGGGACACGCTCCAAGCGCGGGTGATAGGAAGTTTCTCCTTTTCGGCTTAGTACCATGATCAGATTGTCGTCTGGTTTGAGGAGAATATTTAGACTTTCCAATTCATCCCATTCAGGGAAACGCCGAAAATCCACGCGAATAGGATGCTTTGTGAGAATATCCCTGAGGTATTCTCTTGTTTCGGGTGAAGCATAGAAAATCATTCTTGCACCGGAATTCCGCGCTATATTCCAGACTTTTACCAGCCAAAAAGGAAAGCCTAGTTCCATCTCAGCATGAGGAGGGATGAAAACCAAATGGCGTCTATGGGTGTCGAAGGGCTGATGTGGCTTATAAATGAACGTCGTTGTATTACATTTACTAAGGAGTCTCTCGGTGAGATCACCCAGAAAACTATCTTCTACGGCAGCCTTTTCGTGTAGGCCCAGTACTAAGTCAGTGATTTTGTTTTCGCGAATTACGCTCGATATCCCATGTTCAATATTCGTGTCATATCGTAGTAGTTCATATAGAAAATGATCCGTCGAACCTGCGGTCTTGCTGGCTTGATTTAACGTTTTTTGAGCTTTCATTTCGGCACTCACATCTTGCAGATCCGGGTTGATAATACTGAGTGCATAAAGATTAGATTGCTTCTGAGGTGATTTTAGCATGATGCTTAGATGAATTAGCTCGTCTGAGGTTTCTTGGTTTCGCACTGGGATCAGGATACGTTCTGCTATTTCTTCACCTGCCTCTTCATCCAGTGGTGAATCCGCCAATGCGATTCTTTTTGCACCCTTTTGAGCTTCAAGTGATGCAATTGTGCAGGTCACCAGGATCATAACGATAGTGCCGTTTAGCACATATTCGGAGAGGAGTCGGATGGGCTCTCCACTTTCATCTGTGCCAATAATAATCCTGTACCCGACTGTGACAGCTGCCAAAGTTGCTGCTGCTTGTGCATTACTCAAGCCAAAAATCACTTTACGTTCATCTTTTGAGAACCCAAAAGTTTTCTGCGTGGCTAAAGCGGCCAGGAACTTTGCCAGCGTGGCTACTACGGTCATGACCATCGCAACAATGAACGTATTCCAGCCATCAATAAATGCTGTGAAATCTACTAGCATCCCAACACCAATTAGGAAAAAAGGAATAAAGATCGCATTGCCTACAAACTCTATTCTATTCATCAAAGGTGAGGTATGCGAAATTAGTGGGTTTACAGCCAAACCAACTAGAAATGCACCAATGATGGGTTCTACTCCTGCCAATTCTGCTAATGCAGCCCCCGTAAATACTAGCGCTAATGCAAACACATATTGAGAGACGTTGTCTTCATATGTTTTCAAAAACCAGCGTGCTACCATTGGAAGTAGAAATAAAATAATGGTTGTAAAGAGGATTAAGGATAGGACTAATTTAATCCAAAAAGTAGTGTTTACTTCTCCTTGAGTGGCTCCTACGACGACTGCAAGTACCAATAAGGCAAGGGTATCCGTGATGAGCGTACCGCCTACAGTGATATTGACGGCTTGATTTTTCGCAATGCCCATCTTGGAGATCATCGGATAGGCGATCAGGGTATGGGATGCAAACATACTTGCCAGCAAAATTGAGGAAAGCATGCCTAGATTCAGAATATAAATCCCAGCCATCATTCCCAATAGCATAGGAATTAGAAAGGTGTATATGCCAAAAACTATACTTTTCTTACTGTTTTTACGAAAATCTGCCATATCGATCTCCAGCCCTGCCAAAAACATGATATAAAGCATTCCAGCTGTACCCGAAAGGATGATGCCGCTATCACGCTCTATCCAATTCAGCCCATTGGGGCCGATGATAGCACCAGCTATGATTAATCCGAGCAATGGCGGAATTTTTATCCGATTGAGAGCAATCGGTGCAAGCAATATGATCAACAATATCAACAGGAATTTGAGTACCGGATTATCGATGGGTAAAATAAATTCCGAAAGTTGATCTAGGTGCATCGTGCTTTGTTTTAGTGAGAACTCACAATTCCTTGCTGACGAGATAGGTAGTGTATCCTATATAAAACATGAGAAGTATGGCGGCTTCCCAGCGATCTAGTTTTTTGCGCTTGCCGGTAAACATCGCTAGAAACAAAAAGATCGTTCCCGCCGCCAAAATGTAAATGTCGGTATTGAATGCCAGGGAAAAATCCAGGGGACTGATGAGTGAGCTCACACCTAGAATCAAGAAGATGTTAAAGATGTTTGATCCGATGATATTGCCAATGGCTATGTCATTGTTCTTTTTCATCGACGCGACCACTGAAGTGGCGAGTTCTGGTAGTGAAGTGCCTGCAGCTACGATCGTAAGTCCAATGATTTTCTCGCTTACACCAAGTGATTGTGCCATGGCGACGGCATTGTCAACTACGAGTTTGCCACCAATCACCAGGCCTGCCAATCCAATACTGACTAAAACCCATATTTTTCCATTGGAGTAGTTTTTAAGCTCAATTTCGTCAGTACTAGGATCTGATTTGAGCTGGGTAAAAACATAGTAGAGGAAGCCTGCAAATAACACGAGTAAAATACTCCCGTCCACCCATGATAGTCCAGGGGTGTCATCACTAAAGTAATTATTGGCTAGAAATAATAGGACAATTGCTGCTATCAAGGAAAATGGTATTTCTTTCCAAACGGTGCTTGATTGCACCGCAAGCGGAGTAATGAGTCCAGCAATACCGAGAATGATAAATAAGTTAAAATTATTGGAGCCGATCACATTTCCGAAAACGATGTCAGGATAACCTCCCATAGCAGCGACGGAGTTCACTACCAGTTCGGGCGCAGAGGTGCCAAAAGCCACGATTGTAAGACCTATAGCAAGGTCAGATACCTTGTATTTTTTTGCCAAAACGGAGGCTCCATCAACCAGCCAATCAGCCCCTTTTACCAACAATAGAAGCCCGGCAATGAGAATGATACTTTGAAGAAGCATAGTAATTTGATTTTATTTTGAAAGCTAACTACGTACAAAAATTCATCAAAAGTAGATTGAAAAGCTTATGAAATATCACGCTATATCAATAAATATTTCTAAATGATAATCCCTTTAGGTTTCGACTATTTTTCATCAATTTAATTCACTACTTTTTTTTGGTTTATATTTTATATGTTTCATAATACTCTTTAAATCAAAATATTATGAAACATTTTTCTTACTCATTGTTTATGTTTATTCTTTTTAATTTTTCAGCAGCTATTGCGCAAGGTGATATGCCAGATCATATCAAAGAGAAAATTTCATATCCTGTATTTGATTTCCACCCTTGGGTAGGCGTAATGCCTGTTGCCGAAAGTGCATTGCCCTATGATCCAATGATCAATTATAAGGTAGCATTAGATCTCTATGGCAAAGTGAAAGATTCCACTGCCATTCATCCAGTCATTTTGGAAGTTGCACGGACTTACAACCTCAACATAGCGAATGGCGTCCCTGCTGAGAAAATCCATATTGCAGCAGTAATTCATGGAGGGCTGGTTCAGGCGATTCTTTCTGAAGAAGCGTATCAGAAAAAGTATCAAACGAGCAATCCCAATTTAGCTGCAATAAAAGCCTTGGAAAATGCTGGGGTTAAATTTTATGTTTGTGGACAGAGTATGGGCTTCTATAATCATAGCTCTAATCATATTACACCTTTAGTTAAAATGGCTATATCTGCAAAAACTACTTTTATCATCCTAGATCAAATGGGGTATTCCTATCTCAATGTGAGTGATGATTGAACCCAAGAAATAGGATTTACTAGGCTTTACAATGGGTCTTTGGTGTTGGTAGATGAGTAGAGTGCCCTTAAAAAAAATATACCAGTTTTAGCTGGCTAAGGTATGGTTGGTGAGCTTGCCGGACTACCACGTCCACCGTGGTTAAAATAGACTTTTAGAAAATTTACTACTTAATTTAATATCCTCACTTCTTCTTTTTATTACTGCGAATTGAGGAAGGTCTTGATTAAACCCGGTGTTAGCATTTCTTCTACGGACTAAAAATACTTGAAAATCAAAGGTTTCACTTTACTTATGACGTTGACAATATAGTTTTGGTTTTGGGTCACTCTCCCAAGTGACCGATTTTCTTTTAAGAACTCATTATTAGCCCAGAAGAATTTCATAGAACGCAACTGTACAAATCACAAGGCAGAATCTAAATAAAAAAGGGCTCGATAGTTTATCGAGCCCTTTTACTTAATATTTATGTCTGTGCAAATTACTTCACTTCGAAGCTAGCTCTTCTAGCCAGTTGTCTTGCATCAGCAGAAGATTTATCCACGCTAGTGTCTTCACCATAACCTTTATAAGAAAGTCGAGAAGCATTTACTCCCGAAGCTACTAAGATGTCATAAACTGACTTAGCTCTTCTTTCAGAAAGTTTCATGTTGTAGTCTTCAGGGCCTAATTCATCTGCATATCCTTTGATCTCGACACTTACGCCAGGATTCTTTTTCAAGAAGTTAGATACATAGTTAGCTGCGCTAGTAGAGTATCCAAGTGGCTTGGAGCTATCGAATGCGTAGTACACGTTCACATAGCCATCGTTGATTGCTTTCTTGAAGAAATCAATTTGCTCTTGTACTTCTTCTACAGGACATCCATTGGTTGATGCTGGACCTGGAATGAATGGACACTTGTCCATGTGATCTGGAGTGCCATCACCATCAGAATCCAAAGTCATACCTGCAGAGTTTACTCTTGCTCCAGCTGGAGTGTTAGGCTCTTTATCTAGGTAATCAGGAACGCCGTCTCCATCAGAATCTTTCAACATATCTTTAATACCGTTGATCTGAGTAGCAAGTTCTTCTTTGGTAGCATATTTGTCAGCTGCGATGTACCAGTCAGCATGCTCTTCATTTTTACCTAGGTAGAATTGAAGTCCAACTGTACCTGTCCACCAAGTACCGTTTGCACCGAAGAAGCCGTTGTCCACAGCAGGTCTGATTGCAGTAGATCCATCCCAAGTTACGGTTTGACGACCGTTGATAATCGTGCTAATATCGCCTACTAATGCTACACTTTTGCCTAATTTCAATTGAGGGGTGATGCCAATGATAAAGTTGTAAACATCATCAGTGAAGTCATTGTAAAGATTTTCCTGTGGCTTGACGTTTCCGATACCAGCTCCGAAATGACCCAATAGACCAAATGATCTAGTGAATGATTCGAAATTCATGATTCTTCCTAAATTGGTTACCGCCTGAAGATCTAAACGATAATATTTGGTATCAAAAGAACCAGTATTAGCGTCTTCGTTTCCTGCCTCCTTCATAGATCCAAACCCGTAATCCAGCTTTAGGCCAAATTTCTCATTGAACATGTACCTCGCGCCCACTTCTACATGGCCAAGGTTTAAAGTAGGAGAGAGGAAGTTAGGTCCTAAGGGAGCCATAGGTTTGTTAAAACCTCCGCCCACTTCAAGAGAGAACTTGTCGAATTCCTGTGCATGAGCTCCGAATGCCAAAGCGCCTGCCATAATTGTTGATAGTATTAGTTTTTTCATAACAAAAAATTTTTGTTCAAATTTTAAGTGTTGATTGATGTGAATACAAATTTATTAACTTTTAATTTACTACAAATCTAGCTGAATTATTTAGAACCCAATTGTGGATAAAAAATAAATTCTTGCCTTTTTTCAAATATATGAATGAAATATTAACATAATTTATGCCACAATGAAATTTTTATTCGAAATCCTCAAACAAAATAGTGTTTCGGGTGATGAATCTAGAACGTCAGATTTTATTATACAATATATTGCCCAACGGAAGAAATATTGGAATGTTTCACCTGAAATCTTTTCGGGTGGAAATTTTCATGATTGTATTTTATTGAAATTTGGCGCACCAAGAACGGCTGTTTTTGCCCACATAGACACTATTGGCTTTATGTCGAGGTATCATAATCAGCTAATTAGCGTTGGTAGTCCTGAGATAATTGAGGGCACTGTTTTACAGGGTAAAGACTCTTTGGGAGAGATATCATGTAAATTGAAAGGTAATGAAAGTGAGATTTCTCATGATTTTCCACGTGGAATTGATCCAGGTACCAGACTATCTTTCGCTCAAAATATACGATTGGATGAGGAATTCATTCAGGCGGCGTATTTAGACAACAGGTTAGGGATTTACGCCGCATTACAGCTTTGCGAAACAATTTCAGATGGTTGGGTCGTTTTCTCTACCTATGAGGAACAAGGTGGAGGGAGTATGCCTTTTCTACTGAAATTCATACAAGAGACAGCTCCTATAAAGCAGGCACTGATTTCTGATATCACTTGGATTACTGAGGGTGTTCAATTTCACAAGGGAGTTGTGATCTCTATTCGTGATAAATTTATCCCGAGAAAAAAGTTCCTCGATAGAGTTCTTGATCTCGCCATCGAGAGTGGGGTTCTCTTTCAGTTGGAAGTTGAAGAGCATGGAGGTAGTGATGGGAGAGAGGTCCAGTTTTCACCCTATGCAATTGACTGGTGTTTTATAGGTGCAGCTGAGGAGAATGTGCATACGCCAGATGAAAAAGTTTCATTGGCGGACTTGGAAGCAATGGTTAATATTTATCCTTATCTAGTGGACAGGCTATAATTATTTGGCATGAGTATAAGATTAAAAGATAAAGAATTCGAAATCTACCTCAGTGCAGAGGAAATTAATCAGCGGAATTCCCGACTTGGGCAAGCTATCACTCAGGATTTTGCCGGTCAAGAATTAGTGATTATTGGGGTCTTAAATGGCTCCTTTGTATTCATGGCTGACCTTTGCCGGTATATTGACTTGCCTCTTTCTACAGCCTTTATTAAGATAAGTAGTTATTCTGGTACAGTATCTACAGGGAAAGTTCGCTCAATTTTGGGGCTGGAAGAAAAAATTGAAGGTAAAAATGTGCTGATTGTTGAGGACATCGTTGATACAGGAATCAGCATGGATTATTTATTAAGGGCACTTTCTGAATATAAACCAGCCAAACTATCCCTAGTCACTTTGCTTCACAAACCCGATGCTTTCAAGTTTAATTACGGGTTAGATTATGTGGGTTTTGAAATTCCCAATAAATTTGTGGTCGGTTACGGCCTCGATTATGATGGGTTGGGTAGGAATCTACCCGATATTTATCAACTCAGTACTCCTTAAATAATAGACTTACGAATGTATAATATTGTATTATTTGGCCCTCCAGGTGCGGGCAAAGGCACTCAAAGTGAAAAACTTATTCAGAGATACGGATTTACTCACTTATCCACTGGAGATCTTTTCAGAAAGCATCTCGGGGAAGGTACGGAGCTTGGTCAGCTTGCAAAAAAGTACATGAATGAAGGTCGATTAGTGCCTGATGAAGTTGTGATAAGCATGGTCGAGGATAAAATCAATGAGATCAAAGATGCCCGCGGGTTTATTTTTGACGGATTTCCACGTACCACTGCTCAAGCAGAAGCTTTGGATAAAATGCTATCCAAGCATAATCTTGAAATCAATGGAATGATTGCATTGCAGGTTCCCGAGAGCGTACTAAAAGCAAGAATCAAAGAACGAGGCAAGACCTCTAACCGAGTTGACGACCAGGACGATGAGAAAATCAATACACGTATTAAAGTGTACTTGGAGGAAACTCTTCCTGTGGCAGATTATTATGCTGCGCAAAACAAGCTCCAGATAATCAATGGTGTAGGAGAAATCGATCAAATCTTCTCAGACATCACTTCGGTGATAGATAGCTACTGATTGCCTTAAATTTCCTAATTTTGCAATTCATATTTGGCTAGGCTTTTAAGCTTAGCCTTTTTCTTTATCAAAAAATGGCTGATTCAAACTTCATAGATTACGTAAAGTTCTGCTCCCGATCAGGGGCTGGCGGGCCTGGATCGACACATTTTCGAAGAGAAAAGCATGTCCCAAAAGGAGGTCCTGATGGCGGTGACGGTGGAAGAGGCGGCCATATTATAGTGAGAGGGACTACCCAAGTGTGGACCTTGCTCCACCTGAAGTATAAAAAGCATGTGATAGCAGAGGCTGGCAAAAGTGGAGAAGGTGGAAGAAGAACTGGCGCAGACGGGAAGGATATGATATTAGAAGTGCCCCTGGGAACTATCGCAAAAGATGCGGAGACTGGAGAGAAACGCTTTGAAATCACGGAAGATGGACAGGAAGTAATCCTTACCAAAGGAGGAAGAGGAGGTCTTGGAAATGATCATTTCAAAACTTCGACTAATCAAGCACCTCATTATTCACAGCCTGGCGAAGAGGGGATTGAAGAATGGATCATCTTAGAGCTGAAGTTATTGGCAGATGTTGGATTGGTAGGTTTTCCTAATGCCGGCAAGTCCACACTTCTTTCTTCTATTTCGGCAGCTAGACCAGAGATTGGAGATTACCCCTTTACTACACTAGTGCCTAATCTCGGTGTGGTTGCCTATCGAGGAGATCAATCCTTCGTGATGGCAGATATCCCCGGGATCATCGAAGGAGCTGCAGAAGGTAAAGGGTTAGGTATCCGTTTCCTTCGCCATATAGAACGCAATTCGATTTTACTTTTCATGGTGCCAGCTGATGCAGTCGACATTGGGGGACAATACAGAATCTTATTAGGAGAATTAGAGAAATATAATCCGGAACTACTCGATAAGCGTAGACTCCTAGCAATATCCAAAGCGGATATGCTGGATGATGAACTTGTGAAGGAAATGACAAAGGAAGTACCTGAGGGGATTCCTCACGTTTTCATTTCTTCTGTCTCGCAGTTCAATCTTGACAGGCTCAAGGATCTCATCTGGCAGGCTATTCAAGAAGGTTAAGGTGTCAGTTTGTCAGTGAAAGCGCTATGGCAACAATATTGTTGAAGCCATAGCGCCAACTATTGTCTATTTCAATTATGAATAATAAAGAACAAGTGGATCAAGAAATGAATCTCAAGGACGAGAAGATCAAGGAGGATACAGCTGAAAAGACTACTCCTGAAGTGGATTTGGATGGGGTAGAACCTCAAGCTGAATCAGAAGAAAACAAACTAGAATATGAAGTAGCTGATCTTAAGGACAAATACCTTCGTCTTTATTCGGACTTTGAGAACTATAGAAAGAGAACCGCCAAGGAGCGATTGGATCTTATTTCTACTGCTTCAGAGGAAGTTTTGAAGGATTTAATTCCTGTGGTCGATGATTTCGAGCGAGCGTTCAAAGCAAGTGAGAATGAAGTGGAAGGGTCAAAAGTAAGAGATGGCAACCTTCTTATTTTTCAAAAACTAGTAAGAATACTAGCTTCAAAAGGCCTAAAACCGATGGAAGACCTTATTGGAAAGCCTTTTGATCCGGAAACGCAGGAGGCAATCACGCAGATCCCGGCACCAAGTGAAGATTCGAAAGGAAAAGTGGTCGATGTGATCGAAAAAGGTTACGTCTTAGGAGATAAAGTAGTACGCCACGCTAAAGTGGTGATAGGAGCATAATATTATGGCAAAAAGAGATTATTACGAAGTACTTGGAGTTACAAAATCCGCATCTGCTGATGAAATAAAAAAAGCTTACAGAAAACTGGCTATTCAATTTCACCCAGATAAGAATCCTGACAATCCTGAAGCTGAAGATAAATTCAAGGAGGCAGCAGAGGCTTACGAGGTTCTAAGTACTCCAGAGAAAAAGCAGCGTTACGATCAATTTGGTCATCAAGGTGTAGGCGGTGCCGGTGGATATGGCGGCGGCGGAATGAACATGGAGGATATCTTTTCCCAATTCGGCGATATTTTCGGGGGCGGCGGTGGAGGAGGATTTGGTTCTTTCTTCGGCGGCGGAGGCGGTGGCCGACGTACCAAAAAAGGAACAAATCTTCGAGTGAAGATGAAAATGACCCTTGCTGAGATCGCCAATGGTGTAGAAAAAAAGATTAAAGTAAAACGTCATCTGATTGCTGAAGGTGTGACTTTCAAGTCTTGTTCGGCCTGCCATGGATCAGGACAACTGAAGAAGGTGGTCAATACCATGCTAGGCCAAATGGTTTCAGCAAGTACCTGTGGTGTGTGTGGTGGAAGTGGGCAGATCGTTGACAAAAAACCTGCTGAAGCTGATGCTAGAGGACTTATCATAAAAGAAGAAGTGATATCCATCAATATCCCAGGAGGTGTAGCCGAAGGTATGCAGCTGAGTATGTCTGGGAAAGGAAATGAGATTCCAGGTGGAATTGCCGGTGATTTACTGATTGTTATTGAGGAAATTGAGGACAAGGTCCTTCAGCGTGATGGCAACAATGTCATTTACGATCTCTATGTTTCGTTTATTGATGCAGCTCTGGGTGCTTCCATAGAAGTACCCACCATAGAAGGGAAAGTGAAGATTAAAATTGAACAGGGAACTCAAAGTGGTAAAATGCTTCGCTTGAAAGGCAAAGGCATTAAAGATATCAATGGGTATTCTAAGGGGGACCAGCTTATCATGGTTAATGTGTGGACACCTACACATTTATCTAAAGAGGAAAAAGAGACATTAGAAATTCTTCGGGATTCAGATAACTTCAAGCCTGACCCAGAGAATAGCGAAAAATCATTTTTCGATAAGATGAAAGAGTTTTTTTAATACAAAAAAAGCCGGAATCATTTCTGGCTTTTTTTATATTTTTAAAAAACCTTTTTATAGTCGCCTCGTAACCTAACCGTATGCTTAGAAAATTGTGTCTGCTTTTTCTGATGATGATAGGATGGGTAGCTGTGAGTAAGGCGCAACTAGTCAAAGAGTTTAAAGCGACAGAAAAGGAAGGCTTCGATATGGTCGCTCTGGAGTTCACTAGTTATAAAAGTACCACCCAACTTAGGCGAACTAAATCTTCCGACCCTGTATTTATTCATGGTCACCTTGATCAAACGAATATACTCCCTGTTTTTTCACAGAAGGTATCAAATAATATTCTTCAGACCTCTCTAGTTCATAAGAATGTGGAGTCTGAAAACTTAGGAAAAAGTATCACTTCAAAACTTTTCTCAAATGCATCGGATGACTTTGCCCATAGCTGGAATGTAGGCCTGAGTACCAATTTCCTTTATCATCTTGATTTTAATTTGGGAATGGGCAAGGCAGATTTTGACTTGGCAAATCTCACCATTAGTCAACTCAAAGTGAAAAGTGCCAGTGCTGACGTGACTATCAATTACAGCAGTGAATCCCCCAATCAGGTTCAAATGGATACACTTTTGGTGACCTTGAACATGGGAACAGTAGTAGTAACAAATGCCAATTTCACCAATGCCAAAAGAATGATTTTCGAGGTTAATTATGGTAAAATCGATCTCAATTTTTCTGATGGAATGCACAATGCCAGTCATGTGATAGCCGCAGTAGGTGCCGGATCACTTCATTTACATTTACCTTCTGATTCTTTTCCCATCAAAATAAAAATGAGAACAACGGCGATGTGTAAAACAACTTTGCCGAAATATTTAAAATCACTTGAAAAAGGGACCTATGTCACCAAGGGCTATGATGCTGCCGATCCGAGATTAATGGAATTGATCATTGATGTAGGAGTCGGTTCATTAACTGTAGAATAATCCCTACTTTTTGGAATATGCTGAAAATAGAAAAGCTTAATAAATCCTACGGAGCCAGCAAAGCGCTTACGGATTTAGATTTGAATGTGTCTGAAGGAGTCGTATTTGGTCTGCTAGGCCCAAATGGTGCAGGAAAAACTACCTTAATACGAATAATCAATCAAATTCTCGATGGAGATAGTGGCAACGTTTACATTAAAGGGGAGCTCTTGGCGCCCAAGCATATTGGATCGATAGGATACCTGCCAGAGGAGCGCGGGCTGTATAAGAAAATGAAAGTCTGGGATCAGATGCTATATTTCGCTAGACTAAAGGGGCTGAGTCCACAGGAAGCTAAGCTAAAGATCAAATACTGGCTGGAAAAGCTGGAAATGGAGACTTGGAAGGACAAGAAGATTGAAGACCTCTCTAAAGGGATGGCTCAAAAAGTCCAGTTTATTTCCACTATTATTCACAATCCACCTCTTTTGATTCTCGATGAGCCATTTTCAGGATTTGATCCCGTGAATGCTGAGATAATCAAAAATGAGATTTTAGAGCTCAAAGCCAAAGGAACTACCGTGATCCTGAGTACTCACCGAATGGAATCAGTAGAATTACTTTGCGATCAAGTAGCTATGATCAATCGCTCCAAGAAGATCCTTGATGGTACGATCAAGCAAGTGAAATCAATCTATAGACCAGAAGTCTATTCCATTACACTAGATCAACTTAACAGAGATCTACCTACCGAGTGGATAGCCAAGAACGATGAGGGGAGTTATAGCTTTACACTTCCACTTAGCGGAAAGGATCCTAATGAGCTACTCAATGAATTAATGCAATACGGACAAGTGAACCGCTTTCAGGAGCTGATTCCTAGCATGGAGGAAATTTTTATTCATCAGGTAAAGTCAACAGAAAATGGATAAGGTCTGGTTAGTGATTCAACGAGAGTACGTAGCTCGTGTCAAAAAGAAATCCTTTCTACTCGTCACCTTATTAACACCATTGATTTTTCCTGCTATCATGGGGGTTTTCGTGTGGATAGCTCTGGAAGAGGAAGATAGTCAAGCGCTGAGGATCATCGAGGTAGTAGATGATAATAAACTGTTTTTCCTAGAAAGTTCGGATCAATATGCCTTTTCATTTTCGGATGCTAGTCCCGAGGAAGCCAAGAAGCTCGTGCAGGAAGGGGACCGCTACGGCTTTTTACACATACCCAAGTTTGACATAAAGGATCCTACCGGGATTTCATTTTATGGAGAAGAAAATCCAAGTATGAACTTGATCAGCTACTTGGAGAATAATCTGCGAAAGAAAATCGAAGAGCAGCGGCTTTTTGAAAGTGGAATTGATCCAAAAATCATCAATGATGTCCGTACCAAAGTGGCGATCAAGTCCATAACCTTGGATGAAGAAGGAACAGAAACAGTCAGTGATGCCACCGTGAATTATGCGATAGGTTTCGTAGCGGGTATTTTGATTTACATGTTTATTTTCATCTATGGCAATCAGATCATGCAGGGGGTCATAGAGGAAAAGTCCAGTCGGATCGTTGAGATATTGGTGTCTTCACTCAAGCCATTTCAGCTGATGTTGGGCAAAATAATTGGTATCGCGGGAGTAGGTCTCACCCAGCTTTTGATTTGGATTGTACTCATTGGGACGCTGACTACGATTGTGACCGGTTTTCTAGGTTTGCAGATGCCGCAGCAGCAAGCTATGGAATTGGCCAATCCGGAATTGGCGCAAGGTATGGTTCAAAATACAGAGATGGGTGAAATCCTACAGGTAATCGCAGGCATCAATTATATTCAGATAGCGCTTAGTTTTGTATTCTATTTTTTAGGTGGGTATTTACTTTATGGAGCCTTGTTTGCAGCGATAGGATCGGCTGTGGATGCCCCTTCGGATGCACAGCAGTTTATGTTGCCGGTGACTATTCCGTTGATTGTTGCTTATATGGGCTTGTTTGTGTTTGTATTGAATGACCCAAATAGCACCACGTCATTTTGGCTCTCAGTGGTTCCTCTGACTTCGCCGATTGCGATGATGGGAAGGGTGAGTTATGGTGTGCCTTTCTGGGAACTAGCCTTATCCATGGGGCTTTTGATCATAGGATTTCTGTTCACTACCTGGGTGGCAGGAAAAATCTACAGGATTGGAATTCTTATGCATGGAACCAAGCCAAGCTACAAAACACTTTGGAAGTGGATCAAATCCAATAATTGATTTTTAAGAAAGGTGGCTGTGCTTTGCACCAGCTATTCTTCATTAAAGGAAAATCCGGATTAGAAGTCCGGATTTTCTTTTTTGGTGATGAAATTCTGAAAACATCGCAAGTCTCTCTCCACATGATGAAAGCTTTTTCCCCAAAATCTTTCTTTCTTTGGATTTAATTCCTATTTCATTCGTTTCTTTATTTCAATTGGTGAATTTTCTCAGCTTGATTTAAAGTATAAATTTACTCAGGAGGTCTTTGGTTTCCCTGCTGAAAAATCCATCTACTAGTCATACTATCTTTGTGATTGGGAAGTTAGTAACGGTAGTAATTCAAGTTGATTAATGAAAAAAAGATTTCAAGACCTTACATCACTAGATTTTTACACCAACAGGAAGCAAGTCAAATGGCTTGTGGTTGTTTCTTCCTTAGTCATAGGGGCAGGTTCAATCTGGTACACCAATAGTCTGGTGGAGGAGCTTCGGGAGCGAGAGAGGAGGCAGATAGAATTGCTTTCCAGTGCATTGGAATATGCTGCCACTACGATGGAAAACCTGACTTTTATCAACCAGGAGATTATCCAGCAGAATTACTCCATTCCTATCATCATGGTGGATGATTCCGCCAATCCTATTGAATTCAGAAATATCCCTTTTAAAAATAATGCGAGTGCCGAGGATTCTGTAGAAACGCTGAAAAGCGAACTTGCGGAGATGCGGGCTGAGTACGAGCCTATCCTGCTTCCTGAGGCCGATATTCAGGTGTTTTACAGAAATTCCGAATTGCTTATTAATCTGAAATACTATCCCTACGTGCAGCTGGGGATTATCATGATTTTTGGTGCCTTGGCTTATGCGCTTTTCAACCAAAGCAAAATTGCTGAGCAGAACCGTGTGTGGGCGGGACTGACCAAAGAAACAGCGCACCAACTAGGAACTCCCATCGCTTCATTGATGGCTTGGATCGATTACTTGCGCAATTCTCCAGTCTGGAAAGAAAATAAGGAAATCATTACTGAGATGGATAAGGACGTGGTGAAGTTGCGGATGGTGACGGAGCGATTTAGTAGTATAGGATCTAAGCCTGTAATCCAACCTGAAAATGTCTATGTGGTGATCGAGGAGACTATCAATTACCTTCGGCCTAGGATTTCCACGAAAGTGGACTTGAATATTCAGGCCGATTCAAAGGATCTGGAGGCCATGATGAATAAGCCGCTTTTCGAGTGGGTGATAGAGAATATATGCAAAAATGCCGTTGATGCCATGCGAGGCAAAGGGCAAATTGACATTGAAATTCTTCAGGATAGTGACAAATATGTAATTGTGGACATCACGGATACAGGTAAAGGAATGGAAAAAAAAATGTTCAGAAGAGTTTTTAACCCTGGATTCTCTACCCGACAAAGAGGTTGGGGGCTTGGTCTCACACTGGCTAAGAGAATTGTGGAAGGCTACCATGGAGGAAGAATTTTCGTCAAGCACTCCGAAGTTGGGAAGGGAACTACTTTTCGGATATTGCTGCACGGAAGTCAGGAAGGAGCCTCACAGTTTATTACCGAAGGAATACTGGAATATTGACATCGGGATTTACGAATTAAGATTTTGATTTACGAGAGTTTATTGAACTCCAATTCGGATTCCCAAGATGGGCGGAATTGTTCTTTATCGAAGATTAGAGAAAAGGTTTTGAACTTCTGCCATTTTGGGCAAGAGATGGCTTTTTAATAATGAATTTCGAATGAGGAATACTGAATGATGAAGTTTTAACAGACAAAGAACCTCTAACATTAGCTTCCCTTCCGTTTTCACAACGCGCAGAATTATAGGTAGATTTTAACACTATCAGGAATCTCGTTACTCGTACTTCGGAAATCCTAAATTTCCCTAAATTCAACTTTAAAACTCCGGCCTCATTTTTAGCGGTTTTTCCCTACCTTTGCCCCCTTAATTTGATGTCTCCCATGAGTTTGAAAGAAGAAATCCAAAAGCGTAGAACCTTTGCCATTATTGCTCACCCTGATGCAGGCAAGACCACTTTGACGGAGAAGTTGCTGCTTTTTGGTGGTGCGATACAGACTGCCGGCGCGGTGAAATCGAATAAAATCGATACTGCGACAAAATCTGACTGGATGGCAATAGAGAAGCAAAGAGGCATCTCCGTGGCGACTTCTGTCATGGGTTTTGAATACAAAGACATCAAGATCAATCTGCTTGATACACCGGGTCACCAGGATTTTGCGGAAGATACTTACCGTACATTGACTGCGGTCGATTCAGTGATTATGGTGATTGACTGCGTGAAAGGCGTGGAGATTCAGACTGAGAAACTCATGGAAGTTTGTCGGATGAGAAATACACCTGTGATCTGCTTCATCAATAAACTAGATAGAGAAGGGCGAGATCCATACGAATTGATAGAAGAAGTGGAGCAAAAGTTGAATATTCAGTGCCGACCGCTTTCCTGGCCTATCGGAATGGGAAAAAGCTTTAAAGGTGTTTATAATTTGTTTGACCATAAACTTAATCTTTTTACTCCGTCGCAGCGAAAGCTAAGCGATGTGCGCCAGTCATTTGAAAATGTGAATGATCCTGAACTGGAGGAGCTGATCGGGAAAAATTATGCCGACCAACTACGGGAGGATGTGGAATTGATTGAAGGTGTTTATCCAGATTTTGACCCTACAGAGTATTTGGAGGGAAAAGTGGCTCCGGTTTTCTTTGGCTCAGCTGTGAATAACTTCGGAATCAATGAGATGCTGGATACATTCATAAAAATAGCCCCGGCACCAAAAAGCCGTAGAACGGAGGATCGTGAAGTGAAGCCTGACGAAAAGAAGTTCTCAGGTTTTATCTTTAAGATCCACGCCAATATGGATCCAAATCACCGAAACAGAATTGCTTTCTTGAGAATTTGCTCTGGGACTTTTGAGCGAAATAAACCATATAATCACGTGCGTGGTCCAAAGCCATTGCGCTTTTCGAATGTGACCCAATTTATGGCGCAGGATAAGGAAATGATCGATGAAGCATTCCCTGGAGATATTGTCGGATTATACGATACCGGGAATCTGAAGATTGGAGATACGCTTACCGATGGAGAAGACATGCAATTTGTGGGTATCCCGAGTTTCTCTCCTGAGATCTTCCGTGAAGTGGTGAATAAGGATGCGATGAAGACTAAGCAACTTGAAAAAGGCCTGAAGCAACTCATGGAAGAAGGAGTCGCTCAACTTTTCACTTTTGATATGGGATCAAGAAAGGTCGTGGGTACAGTCGGCCAACTTCAGTTTGAAGTGATACAGTTCCGATTGAAAAATGAATACAACGCCACGGTGGAGTTTCATCCGATGAATCTCTACAAAGCCTGCTGGATCACAAGTAAGGATAAGAAGCAGTTGGATGAATTTGTTCGCTCCAAAAACCGTCACATCGCCCACGATAAGGATGGTAAACTGGTTTTTATGGCCGAGTCAAAAGCCTGGCTTCAGATGGTAATGGACAATTATCCTGAGATAGAATTTCATTTTACTTCGGAGTATTAAACATTCTTCTGTTCAATGAAGGATAAGAATTAGTATAGCTAGGTTTATTAGTATTCTGACAATGAAGGAAAGGTTATTATTAAGGGGTTTCTCAATTTTCTCCTTGTGCTTCAAACTCTTAATAAAGAAATAAGTTGAACCGATAGTGGTCAAGGAGACGATGATGATCAATGGAATGATTAGAAATTCTAGCCCATTTATTCTCCCAATAAGGATACTCAAAATAAAAGAAATCATAGTCACCACACTTCCGACGGAATGAGCTTTTTGGATTTGAGATAAACTAAGGTCTGTATTTTTTTTCATACTGAGATATCCAAGAAGGCTTAGTGATCTGTTAAAAACACCTCTTCAAACTCAAATCTCTGCCCATTAAATAGGCTTTTGCAGGTGATATCTAGGAAGATAAGGTAACATCTCACTGTTATGAGATTGAGTTTTGTTTTTACTTTGTAATAATTGTATCTGTTAATCAGGTTGGGAAATGTCGGTATATGGAAAAATTCGGAATTGGATTCCGAATTTTTCCATATATTACTGAATGATTTCTCGAAAAGCAACAGAAAAGCTTATTGAATTAGCTACATACTTCAAAGTAATTGCCGTAATAGGCCCTAGGCAATCTGGCAAAACCACCTTGGTTCGAGCTATTTTTTCGGAGAAACCTTACGTCACTCTTGAGGATCCTGATCAACGTAGATTTGCTTTGGAGGATCCTAGAGGCTTTTTGTCTGCATTTCCACAAGGCGCGATTCTTGATGAAGTTCAGCGTACGCCGGAACTGTTTTCCTATCTGCAGGGAATCGTGGATTTCAATCCTCAGCCTGGACAATTTATTCTTACCGGATCCAATAATTTTTTATTGCAACAATCGATTACCCAAAGCCTTGCAGGTAGAGTGGGATTTCTTCAATTACTCCCATTTTCTTTAAGTGAAATATACCTATCGGTGGAGGATATTCCAGATGAAAATTTATTATTACTCAAAGGAGGATATCCGCCTCTTTATGAGCCGGGAATCCCCGTTAAAGATTGGTTTCCAAACTATCTACGGACATATGTAGAGCGCGACGTTCGGCAGATCAAAAACATCAGTGATCTGATTGTTTTTGAACGATTTGTCAGGTTACTGGCGGGGAGAGTCGGACAGGAACTGAATATGACATCTTTAGGAAATGAAGTGGGTGTGGATAGCAAGACTATCCAGTCGTGGATTGGGGTTTTGGAGAGTAGCTTTGTGATTTATCTGCTACGACCTCATTTCAAAAATTTTAATAAAATGATCGTAAAGCGACCCAAAGTCTATTTCTTAGACACCGGCTTGGTGAGTTTTCTACTGGGAATAAGTATGCCTGAGCAGCTAAGTCAGCATCCACTAAGAGGAGCACTTTTTGAAAATTTGGTAGTGTCCGAAATGATAAAATTAAGAACTAACCGAGGGGAAGAGATCAATCTTTTTTATTGGAGGGATAAGACTGGTCATGAAATTGACTTAGTGGTTGATAAAGGACTTGAATTACTACCGATTGAGATCAAATCAGGAATGACAATCAATTCAGATTACTTTAAAAATTTAAAATTTTGGCTTCAACTTAGCGGTCAGGAAAAGGGGGTAGTTTTATACGCTGGTGACCAGAAGCAAACTAGATCCAGTGGTATCGAAGTAATGAATTGGAAGTGGATTTTACTGGATTTGCTATTTCAGTAGTGATCTTTGACTTTTTGCCTTGTGCCGAAAAACAGATGCCATTGTTTTTATAGCCGAGCCAAAAGTTTGGCTTCAGATGGTGATGGACAATTATCCTGAGATAGACTTTTATTTTACTTCGGAGTATTAAGCATTCTCCTTTTTAAAGAATCATCAGCGCTAGCAGCCCAAGATTTATCCCTATTCTGATAATAAAGGCAATGTTATTCTTGAGTGGTATTTCAATTTCTTCCTTATGCTTCACACTTTGAAAGAAGTAATATGATGAGGCTATTATTGTCAAACAGACGACGATAATCAACGAAATAGATAGAAATTCTAACTCCCTAATTCTGCTTGCAAAAGCATTGATAATAAATGAGATCATCGTCACGATGCTTCCTATAGAATGGGCTTTTTGAATTTGAGATGGAATATTGAATTCCGTATTTTTCATGATGAAATAACTGGGGATTAGTGGCCTATTAAACTCTTATTGTTACTCTATAAAATAGGCTAGTGTAAAATTGGTGGATGGACAATAATTCTGAGGTTGAGGTTGAATTTATTTTGGAATATTGATTTAGATTTGGTTTTGAATTTAAACATGTGTAAAACCTTCACCTGATGATAAAAACCATTTTTTCTATTACAGCAGGAGTCGTTTTGATTTTGGCACTGATAAAATTAGTACTTGTGTTAATTGATTTGGAACCAATGGATCTTGCAAACATGAGTATCTGCGAAACTGAAAGATTAGCGAAGGAAGAATTCTTCAAAGGAAAACTAATTGATAAATACATAGACAAACGGAACCATAATTATGAAACGATAATAGTCAGTTTTGAGGAAAATAATTATGATTCTAGAATATTCGTGATGGACCAAAGTGAGGCCTTTAATAGCTTGATTATTGGAGACTCTTTATTCAAAGAGGCGGGTTCATTACAGATTATGCTAAAAAGAGCTAATGAGATATTAGAAATTGACTTGATCTATAATTGTAAGGATTGATGTTTGCCTTGATTGTTTTCAAATAAAAACCTCTTCAAACTCAAATCTCTGCCCATTAAACAACCCCTTGTCGCTAAGTTTCAAGTCAGGAATCACCAGCAACGCCATAAAGCTTAACGTCATAAATGGAGAGTTCAGCGTGGCTCCCATTTCCTTAGCTAGCTTATCAATGCTAGTGTAAGCAGCTGCCACTTCGTAGCCATCGGATGCTGACATAATCCCACCGACTGGAAGTGGAAGAATTTCTTCCTTTTCACCAGAAACGGCGGAAACACCGCCTTTGGCTTCTATAATCAGATTCACTGCTTTGCAGATAAATCTATCATCTATTCCTACCGCAATTATATTATGTGAGTCATGTCCTACCGAGGAAGCTATGGCTCCGGTTTTAATCCCAAAATTTTTGATAAAAGCCACTGCTGGCGGAGCATCTTCGTAGCGGTTGACCACGGTGATTTTCAGGATGTCTTCAGTTGGATTCGATTCTGCAAAGCCCTCTTTGATCAGTATTTCTCCACTGATCTCTGGAGTGATCAATTGCCCATCCAAGGCTTCGATCACTCTTACTTTCGATCCATTGGCTTTGAGCTGAAAGTCTTTGGGCCTTTTCAGAGAAGTATGGAAATTGTTGATGATTTCGTTTTTGATAGAAGGGATCAATGTCTTGCCATTTTCTGCTACTTTTTCTCCATTGATATAGGTACTGATGACCTGGAAATCTTTTAAATCTTTCACCAAAATAAAATCCGCGGGATCGCCTTCTCTCAATTGGCCCACATTCAGAGAGTAATGAGCAATGGGATTGAGACAGGCAGCTTGGAGAACATTGAAAACATCTTTGCCTTTTACAATAGCCCGGGCAGCAAGCTCATTGATATGAGAAACCGCTAGATTATCCGGGTGCTTGTCGTCTGAGCAAAACATGATCATCTCAGGATATTCATCAATCAGATCGATCAACGCCTCAAAGTTTTTGGCTGCAGAACCCTCCCGGATAGCGATTTTCATCCCAAACTTTAATTTCCCCAGAGCTTCATCAGCTGTGAAACATTCATGATCGGTGCTGGGACCTGCACTGACGTATTTTTCTGCAAGTTCTTCCTTTAGTCCGGGAGCATGTCCGTCGATGGGTTTGCCATACTTCTTTGAGATGCGGATCTTCTCCATCACTACTTCATCCCGATTCACCGTTCCTGGCCAATTCATCATTTCTGCCAAGTAATGAATCTCAGGCCTAGACATCAGATTTTCTATATCCGCTACCTTTATTTCTCCACCAGCTGTCTCAAAAGGTGTTGCTGGGACACAGGAAGGCGCACCAAAATAGAATTTGAAAGGAACCTGTTTTCCATTGGCTATCATATATTCTACGCCTTGCATACCGCAGACATTGGCGATCTCATGTGGATCGGAGACAGTGGCCACCGTGCCATGAACTACCGCCAGTCGTGCAAATTCGGAAGGGACGAGCATGGAGCTCTCCACATGCACGTGCGCATCAATAAACCCCGGCATCAAATAAGGCAAGGAAGGATCAGCTTCGGTTTTCTCTAATTTATATATTTTCCCGTCTTCAATACTTAGAGAAACAGCATAGATTTCACGGTTTGGGATATCTACGAATTGGCCTTGAATCTGCATAAAAATGTAAGAAAAACTTAATTGGAGAGAATCTGTTTAAGAGATTCGCTTCCATGAGTTGAAGATAGGTTTAGATTAAAACTACTATATTTGCGCAGGAATAAAAAAACGAATCAAGCGGGTTTTTTGAATGAATAAAATCGTCATCGCCATCGATGGATATTCGGGATGTGGGAAGAGTACCACGGCCAAAGCAGTTGCAAAGGATTTGGGATACACTTACATCGATTCCGGAGCCATGTATAGAGCGGCGACTCTACACTTTTTGAACAACTTCCTTTCTCCAGCGAATCCACATGATGTGGAAAAGGGACTGAAATCACTTGCTATTTCTTTTCATTTGAATCCGGATACGCTCAAGCAAGAAACCTATCTGAATGGATTGAATGTGGAAAATGAGATCCGCACAATGCGAATTTCCAATAAAGTAAGTGAGATAGCCACTGTGGCTGCGATAAGGAAAGAATTGGTAGCACAGCAGCAGCGTCTTGGAAAGAAAAAAGGGGTAGTCATGGATGGTCGGGATATCGGGTCGGTGGTTTTTCCGGATGCGGATTTGAAAGTATTTATGACTGCCGATTTGGAAACCCGAGCTGTCAGAAGGCAGGAGGAGCTTTTGGAAAAAGGTGAGCTAGTAGATCTGGAAGATATCAGAACCAATCTTGCAGAGCGAGATCGGGTTGATTCTTCGCGTGCAGAAAGTCCTCTGAAGAAAATGCAGGATGCTGTGGAGGTAGATACGAGTAATAGTACCTTTGGGGAGCAAGTGGGAAAGATCGTCCACGCTGCAAGACAAATCATTGATAAACAAGAGAGCTATGCAGGTAAGCATTGATAAAAACTCTGGGTATTGCTTCGGTGTCGAATTTGCCATCAAAATGGCAGAAGATGAGATGGAGCAAAGCGAGCAGCTGTATTGCCTGGGCGATATAGTCCATAATGATATGGAGGTCTCTCGCCTCAGTGCCAAAGGACTGGTCGTAATAGATCGAGAGCAACTTTCAGAATTGCATGACTGTAAGGTGTTGATTCGTGCGCATGGTGAGCCACCGGAAACCTACAGGACTGCCATAGAAAATAACATTGAGTTGATAGATGCTTCATGTCCCGTGGTACTGAAGCTTCAGCATCGAGTGAAAAGCGCTTTTGATAAGATGGAGCGTGAGGAGGGGCAGATTGTCATATATGGTAAAAAAGGCCATGCAGAAGTAATTGGCTTGACTGGCCAGACACTGGAAAAAGCTATCGTGGTAATGGAAGACGCTGATTTGGATAAAATAGATTTTACCAGACCAGTGACGCTTTTCAGCCAGACGACTAAGAGCACTAAGGGCTTTTACGAAATTTCTCAAAAAATAGAAGGACGAATCCAGGCCGCTAAACAAGAAGTGAATCGGGAGACTTTCAATACCAATGATTCTATTTGTAGGCAAGTGTCAAATCGCGAGCCTCAATTGCATCGTTTTTCTCAGGAAAATGACGTGATCTTATTTGTATCAGGCAAAAAAAGCTCCAATGGAAAAGCTCTTTTTCAAGTTTGCCTTGGGCAAAATGAAAGAAGCTACTTCATAGAAAATGAGACAGAGATAAATTCAGACTGGTTTCATAAAGATGAAAAAGTAGGGATCTGTGGAGCTACTTCTACGCCGATGTGGCTGATGGAGCAAGTGAAATCTTATGTGGAATCACTCGAAGAAGGAGTGCTTTCAGTTTAAATTCAGGTATTTAAAAACTCAGGAAGCCATTCTTCCAAAAGTTCAAACATTAAAGTTCATATACCCTCCAATTAAAAAGGTTATTTATTAGATTTGGGGCGTTTTTCAAAAGCTCATAGTTCAAAAACAGATATGTCTAAAATAGTGAAGCTTAAGAAAGGTTTTGACATCAACATGGTGGGAAAGGCTAAGCAAGAGCTTGCTGATTTCGCCCCGGCTCAAACTTTCGCAATTAAGCCGACAGACTTTATCGGGCTCCAGCGCCCTAAAGTTCTTGTCAATGAAGGAGATACCGTAAAGGCAGGTACTCCAATCTTGATCGACAAAGCATTGGATCAAGTAATTTATGCATCTCCTGTTTCCGGCAAAGTTGTCGAAGTGAAAAGAGGAGATCGTCGCAAATTACTTGAGATCAGTATTTTGGCGGATGCTACTATCTCGCACGAGCAGTTTGGACCGGTTGATATTGCGTCCCTCGATAGAGATGCATTAGCATCTAAATTGGCAGCAAGTGGCATTTGGCCGAATATCATCCAAAGGCCTTTCGGCATAGTAGCAAATCCTGCTGATACTCCCAAGAGTATTTTCATTTCAGCTTTTGATACGCATCCTCTCGCTCCGGATTATGCTTTTGCATTAGAAGGACAAGAGAAATATCTTCAGGCGGGTATTGAAACTTTGGCGAAGCTGACAAGTGGCAAAGTTCATCTGAACGTAGATGGTTCTAAGGCAATTCCAACAGTTTTCTCAAATTTGAAAGGTGCACAGGTTAACAAGTTTTCAGGCCCACACCCGGCGGGAAACGTAGGTGTGCAGATTCACCATCTTGATCCGATGAACAAAGGTGAAATTGCCTGGACTATTTCGCCATACGGTGTAGTTCAAATCGGTAAATTCATTCTAGAAGGCATTTATGATGCTTCAAAAGTGATTGCAGTGACTGGTTCTGAGCTTACAAAAGCAGCTTATGTGAAGACGTATAGCGGTGCTTGTGTTTCTACTTTTGTAAAGGGAAATCTTAATTCAGGTCACGTCCGAGTAATATCTGGTAATGTACTTACTGGAGAAAAGATTTCTTTGGAAGGTTTTATAGGTTTTTATCACAACCAGATCACCGTGATTCCAGAAGGTGATTATTATGAATTTATGGGATGGGCCAAACCTACCACTAGATTGAGCTACCATAGGGCACTGGGCTTACTTTCCTTCCTTACTCCCAATAAAGAATTTGTTTTGGATTCTAACGGAAGAGGAGAAGAAAGAGCATTTGTACAAACTGGTGTTTTCGAATCGGTAACTCCAATGGATATTCTACCGGTTTATCTTTTGAAAGCTATCATGGCTGAGGATTTTGACGAGATAGAAGAATTGGGGATCTATGAGATCGTGGAAGAAGATTTGGCTCTGTGTGAGTTTGTGGATGTGTCTAAGCATCCTGTGCAGGAGTTGGTGAGAAAAGGAATTGAATTAATCCAATACAGTTAATCCATATGAAGTTTCTAAGAGATTTATTGGACAAGCAGAAGCCACTTTTCGAAAAAGGTGGAAAGCTTGAAAGTCTATATTACGCGTTTGAGGCAGGGGAGACATTCATGTTTAGCCCCAAGCATACCACAGGAATTAAAGGAGCACAAGTAAAAGATGCTATTGACCTGAAGCGAATGATGATCACGGTGGTAATCGCCATGATTCCATGTTTGCTATTCGGTATTTATAACACTGGTCACCAGCATTTACTGGCCACAGGTGGTACTGTAGGTCTTTGGGAAGACTTCGGTGACAAAACCTGGATTGGCGTGAAGTTGGTATTACCTATCATTATCGTAGCATATGCTGCGGGGGGGATTGTAGAGGCTATTTTTGCAGTTATCCGAAAGCACCCAATCAATGAAGGCTTCTTGGTGACGGGAATGCTTATTCCATTGGTGGTGCCAGCTACTACTCCACTATGGCAAGTTGCTTTAGCTACAGTATTTGCTGTAGTAATCGCCAAGGAGGTTTTTGGAGGTACAGGGATGAACATTCTAAATGTTGCCATGACGGCACGAGCGTTTTTATACTTTGCTTATCCTGCGCAGATTTCAGGCGATCAGGTTTGGACTTACCTAGGAGATAAGATGCCAGTTGATGGCTTCTCTGGAGCTACCGCACTTTCTGTAGTATATAACGCAGGAGTAGAAGGAACGCAGACAGCAGTAGAGGCATTAGCAGGTCATAATTCGGTTCTTGGATCAGGCTTGTATGAGTTTACAAACTTATTTATAGGTTGGATACCAGGATCGATTGGAGAAACATCTACTTTGATGGCGCTTGTAGGTGCATTGATATTGATTGGTACCGGAGTAGCTAGCTGGAAGATTATCGTTTCTGGATTTTCCGGTGCTTATATTATGGGATTTGTAATGAATCTTTTTGCAGTAAATGAATACATGGCGCTGCCTCCTCAGTATCACTGGGTGATGGGTGGTTTGGCATTCGGAATTGTCTTTATGGCAACTGATCCAGTGTCTGCCGCGCAAACAGAAACAGGAAAATGGATTTACGGTCTATTGATCGGATTCCTAACTGTGATCATACGAGTGACTAATCCGGCATATCCTGAGGGAATTATGCTTGCAGTTCTGTTTATGAACGTGTTCGCTCCGTTGATCGATTATTATGTAGTTAAGGCAAACAAAACAAGGAGGTTACAACGTGCAACAGTCTAATACTTATATCATTACGTTCTCCGTCATCTTGACGGTAGTTCTGGGATTACTCCTTTCAGGTACTTCGCAGTTGCTAGGTCCTATGCAGAAGGAGGCCATTGCCTTGGACAACAAAAAGCAAATCTTAGGTGCTGTTATCCCTGGAGAAGAAATCGCTGCCATGATACCTAAGGAAGTTAATGACTACTACAGCAACAGAATTGCCTCTGTAGTAGTAGATATTAATGGCAAAGAAGTATCTGAGCGAGACGGTGTAGCTGTGACTGCGGAGTCGGTGGATATCGCTAAGAATTACAAGAAGGCAGCAGAGGATCGTTTATACCCAGTTTATATTTTCCATGCCGAAGGAAATCCTGATGATGTTATTAACTACGTTTTACCATTATATGGAGCAGGTCTTTGGGATGCCATCTGGGGTTATATTTCTTTGGATACAGACATGAATACAGTAGGAGGGATTACTTTGGCTCACGCTGGTGAAACTCCAGGCTTGGGAGCAAGAATCACCGAATCGGGTGTTCAGGCAAGGTATGAAGGCAAAAAAATCTTTGATGAATCTGGCGAGCTAGTCGCTGTGGAGATGCAAAAAGGTGAAGGAAAGGATTACTCTGATGATCCACACCAAGTGGATGGAATGTCTGGCGCTACGATTACTGGCAAAGGCGTTAATAATATGCTGAAGAACTACCTCGGGTATTATAAGGCATACATTGAAAATAAAAAGTCATCTACTTCCGTAGCTGTACTTTAATCGAACTATCAACTCAAGAATTCTATACACATGAGTGCTGAAACTGTAGAAAAAGCGATTGCGAAGAAGCCCGCTGAGGCTTTACTTTCGAAACGCCGAAAAAAATTAGTCTCTGACCCCTTAGTGGATGAAAATCCAATTACCATTCAGGTACTTGGTATTTGTTCGGCATTAGCGGTTACCACCCAGATGAAGCCAACCTTAGTAATGGCTATCTCGGTTATTTTCGTGATAGTAATGTCTAATTTGGTGATTTCTTTGTTGAGGAATACCATCCCTAGCCGTGTCAGAATTATTGTACAGCTTGCAGTTGTTGCCACCTTGGTGACCTTGGTAAGTGAAGTTCTCAAAGCATTTGCTTACGACATGTACAAAGAGCTTTCCGTATTCGTGGGCTTGATTATTACCAACTGTATCGTAATGGGTAGGCTTGAAGCATTTGCTTTGGGAAACAAACCTTATGATTCTGTCTTAGATGGGTTTGGATCTGCTTTGGGTTATTCTTGGATTATCCTTACTGTGGCATTCTTTAGAGAATTGCTCGGTTCCGGTGCTATCTTTGGACTTCCAATTTACGCGTCTATCTCTAGCCTATTTGGTCCAGATTTCAATTTGGCTACTAATGGCTTAATGGTATCTCCTGTAGGTGCGTTTATCATACTTGGATTGATCATTTGGGTACAGCGTACCAAAACAGGTTATGTCGAACACTAAAACCAACTGAAGAAATGGATTTATTTAACTTAGGTATTCGGTCGATCTTTATCGACAATATGGTTTTCGCTTACTTCCTTGGAATGTGTTCTTTCCTGGCCGTATCCAAAAAGGTAAGCACAGCAATTGGTCTTGGTTCAGCAGTAATCTTTGTATTGACTGTGACAGTTCCAGTGAACTGGTTATTGAATGAGTTTGTACTGAAGGAAGGCGCTTTGTCTTGGGTCAATGGAAGTTTGGCCACAATTGATCTTTCATTCTTGAGATTCATCATGTTTATTGCCATTATCGCAGCGATGGTTCAGCTGGTGGAGATGGTAGTAGAGAAATTTGCTCCAGCACTTTATGGTGCATTGGGTATTTTCTTACCATTGATCGCAGTGAACTGTGCTATTCTCGGAGGATCACTATTCATGGCTCAAAGAGATTACACCTTAGCTGAATCTACCGTTTATGGCTTTGGATCAGGTACAGGATTCTTTTTGGCTATTGTAGCCTTGGCCGCTATTCGTGAGAAGCTGAAATATTCACATGTCCCAAATGGCCTGAAAGGTTTGGGTATTACCATGCTTTTGACTGGTCTGATGGGCATTGCATTTATGTCCTTTATGGGGATTGATTTGTAGACACATTCAGTTTAATAATAGTTGAAAGCTCTGGGATAGTATCTCAGAGCTTTTGTTTTTAATGGTAATTGATTTTAATCAATTTGCTCGTAACTTTTGGCCTTAATCTTTCTATTCAATAACCCTGAATCTTATGAAAATCCTAGTAACATTCTGTTGCTTTTTAGCACTTACATTTTCAGTCTCTGCGCAAAGTGGTGATTGGATTGAGCTTTTCAATGGTAAAAACCTTGATGGCTGGAAAATATCTGAAGATTCTAAATCTTTCCAAGTCGAAGATGGTGTGATAAAAGTGGCGGGTCCACGTGGACATGCATTTTACAATGGCGATGTAGCAAATCATGACTTCAACAATTTTGAAGTGATAACTGAGGTAAAAACAATGCCTGGAGCAAATTCTGGTATTTTCATTCACACCCAATACCAAGAAGATGGCTGGCCTAACGTGGGCTATGAAATCCAAGTGAATCAGAGCCACACAGACTGGAGAAAAACTGGCAGCGTCTATTCTTTTCAAGACGTAAAAGACGTCTATGTCAAAGACGGAGAATGGTACACTGAGCATATCATTGTACAAGGTGATGTAGTGACTGTAAAAATCAATGGTGAAACTGTCAATGTATATGATCAGTCCAAGGATGAGAACCGCAAAGGAGATCTAGGTACTAAAAAAGCTGATCATGGTACCATTGCACTTCAAGCCCATGATCCTAAATCTGTGATTTATTACAAAAGTGTGAAAGTGAAATTGCTCCCAGATTAAGTTAAAGAAAATCAGAAAGAAACTACCTTCAGGTATAAATCCTGATTATTATTGAGTAATAATCAGGATTTTCATTTTCTACCCATGGCATTTACATACAAGCGCATTATCTCCTATTTCCTTCGAGGGATTCTATTCGTCACTCCGGTAGCTGTAACGCTCTATATTATCTATCAAACCATCCTTTTTCTGGATAATCTGATTCCAGTACCATTACCGGGAATCGGGATTTTGATGGTTTTGGCTTTGATTACCTTTGTAGGGTATCTGGCTAGTCTTTTCTTTGCCAAGCCTATATTCGATTGGTTCGAGCGGGGATTGATACGAATTCCGCTGGTCAATATAATATATACCAGCATCAAAGACCTGATGGGTGCTTTTGTAGGGGACAAAAAGAAGTTTTCCCTACCTGTCAAAGTGCAGCTTAGCGATACTCTGATCCGCTTGGGATTTATCACGCAGGATGATATGTCTGTAGTGGGTGAGCCGGATATGGTGGCCGTTTATTTCCCGCATAGCTACAATGTCTCCGGCAATGTGTTCTTGGTTCCCAAGGATAAAGTATCTCCGCTAGTCGGAGTGAAAAGCTCTGACGTGATGAAGTTTATGGTGTCTGGGGGAGTTTCTCCTTTGATTTGATTAGGGCTTATGATACCTCACAAAAGCAATCCACTCACCATCCGGTGACCAGCTATGAACGTTAATCGTACCTTGTCCGCCGTAAAACACGTCAGTTAAGTCTTTGATTTCTTTTGTTTCCACATTGAGCAAGCGTAGTTTGACATCCTTGCCAAAAGGATGGGATCCTTTTTGATCTTCCAGATAAGAAATAATTACTGCTGATTTATTGTCAGGAGAGGGATGAGGAAACCAATTGTCCAAGGCATCATCGGTGAGTTGTTCGGCAGCAGTTCCATCAGGTTTCATTCGGTAAGCTTGCATGCGTCCGGTGCGATTAGAGTTGAAATAGATCCACTTTCCGTCATAAGAGTATTCCGGACCATCATCAAGTCCTTCGGCATCGGTCAGTCTTTTCTCTTTTCCTCCTGCAGTAGGGATGGCATATATATCCCATGCTCCATCTCGCTGAGCGCAGTAAACCAATGTTTTCCCATCGGGACTGATTCCATGCCAATAGCTTGGATGATTTGGTGTAATTAATTTTGGCTCCCCACCGGCTAAGGGAACTGTATAAATGCGAGATCCAAAGTTTTGATCACTTTTGCTGATCACTAGCAATTTGCCGTCAAAACTCAGCCCGTGATCATTGTTTGCCCTTGAGATCTTATCTGGCTGAATTTGCCCTAATTTATTGCCATCTAAAGCTACTTTTTCAAGAAATCCTCCAGAATTAATGAGCAAGTATTTTCCATCCCTTGACCAATTGGGAGCTTCGAAATGTCTGGTTTCTTTTAAGATTGTTTTTTGTTCTCCAGTCTTTATGTTGAGGATTACTAGCTCACTGGAAGTTCCCTCGGGGACCTGTTGCGCATAAAGCGTTACAGAAAAAAACAGCAAGAGTAAAGCGAATAGGTTTTTTAGGTATGACATGATAGGTTGGGTTGATTGATAGTTTAAGGTATGAAAGTGTAAGTGTATTTATGGCATGACTTCTACTCTATACTCATTTCTTTTTGTGAAGTGGCCGATTTCCCATATGGCTTGATCTTGCTGCTTCATCGTGTCTTCAAACCAAGCCTTATTTTCAGGATCTACAGCAAGCATCAGTCCTCCGCTAGTTTGAGGGTCGCAGAGTTTTACTAAATCCATCCCTACCACGCCTTTGGTCTTGGCGCTGTAAGCATTCCAGTTACGGTAGGTATTGTCAGGAAATATAAACTGATTGATGTATTCTTGCACACCTTCTATCATAGGAAGTTCAGGAAGATTTATCTCAGAGGAAAGCCCCGCTCCCTCGCACATTTCAATCAGATGTCCCAATAAGCCAAACCCAGTGACATCAGTCATGGCGTGCACTTCCTCATGATTGCCCAGAATTTCACCCACAGAATTTAATCGACAAGCTGTATCAAGCAAGCTGAGGTAATCCTTTTCAGAGATCTTTTGACGCTTTAGTGCTGTCGCCAATACACCTACGCCAAGCTGCTTAGTCAGGTAAATGATATCCCCAACCTTCGCACCTTTGTTTGTTTTGATCTTATGCGGATGAATAATTCCATTGACTGAAAGCCCGAAAATCGGGTCTTTTGCAGCGATGGAATGTCCACCGGCCAATTCGATCCCGGCAGCTTTGCAAATAGTCTTTGCTCCTTCCATTACTTTAGCGGCTAGGTCTGGTGAAAGTTTTTCCACTGGCCAGCTTAGAATGGCATTGGCGAAAATTGGCTTTCCTCCCATGGCATATACATCCGAAAGAGCATTCGCAGCGGCGATCCGCCCAAAGTCAAATGGATCATCTACAATAGGAGTGAAAAAGTCAACGGTGTTGATTACAGCTAAATCTTCAGAAACCTGATAGACTGCCGCGTCATCTTTACCTGCATTGCCAACCAATAGCTTGGGGTCAGACTGGCTAAATGAGCCACTTGAACTTAGTATTTGGTCTAAAATGGCCGGAGCGATCTTGCATCCACAGCCCGAGCCTTCACTCCATTCAGTTAGTCGTGTTGGTATAATTTCCATGAAATTGGGATTTTGCTTCTAGTAGTTTTTTGATGGATGTTTCCAGATCGATTCCACCAAGATCTAATTGGATTGTTTTGCCTTCAGCATGCTTATCCAAATCAAAGGTATAGGCTTTGTCGTAATAGATGAGCATGTTTGAGATCCATTCGGCATGGTTTGCTTCTACGATTGCTTCGATGGCCTGTGATGTACGCAAGCCACCCAGCCGCTTTTTCAGACGTAAAACTGCATGAATTAATTCATCAGCAGGAAGACAGGCATATTCTTCAGCGATTAGGTCGATCCGTTCTTGGTCAGTTTTTGTTATATCGATTAGCGGAGCAGCAAGCATTTGCTGATAGAATTTGTCAGGAAGAATCAATCGTCCGATTTTTCTACTTTCATTTTCTACCCAGGTTGATTTGCTTGGATCTTGCTTGCGCAAAGCTTCTGCAAATAGATTTTCAAATTGCTCCACGGTGGGTTGATCTGGCTGTCCGATTGACCCAAAGGAGGATCCTTTGTGATTTGCTAGTCCTTCCAAATCGATAATCTGTTCACCTGTTTCCTGAAGTTTCTGCAGTAATCTGGTTTTTCCTGTTCCCGTCTTTCCTCCTAATACTAGCAGGTTCCAGTTCTTTCTCACCAAGTCAAAACTATAGGTTCTATAAGTTTTATACCCTCCTTTCAGACGAAACACCTCAAAACCAACCATGGATAGAAGCCATGATAAAATCTCACTTCGCATGCCGCCACGCCAGCAATAAATAAGTATTTTTTTACCGGAAAACTGCTTGAGGGCATTTTTTTGAATCAAGTGAAATCGTGGTCCTACCAATTCGAATCCCTTGGTGGTGGCTTCCAGTGAGCCCTTTTCTTTGTAAAGCGTACCAACCACAATCCTTTCCGAATTATTCAAAATTGGGATATTGATGGCGCCAGGAATATGACTTTGGGAAAATTCTCCTTCACTTCGAGCATCAATCAGCGGGAATTGATCTCGCAAACTCCAAAATTCATCTAAAGAAATTAATTGCTCCGTCATAAAGTTTGAAGATAAAAAAAGCCGCAAGGAATTCCTTGCGGCTCTGAATGTAATATAGTCAACTAATTAAAGCTGAGCATCTAGTTTTTGGGATAAAATGGATTTTGGAACTGCTCCAACTTGCTTATCTACGATTTCTCCTCCTTTGAAGAAAAGTAATGTAGGGATAGATCTGATGCCGAAAGCCTGTGCTACGCCTGGATTGGCATCCACATCTACTTTACCGACTACGGCTTTTCCGTCATATTCGCCGGCCAATTCTTCCACCACGGGCCCAATCATTTTACAAGGACCACACCACTCTGCCCAGAAATCCACAAGGATTGGTTGTTCGGATTTGATGATTTCTTCAAAGTTTGCGTCAGTAATCTCTATTGCTTTTGACATTGTATGTTAGGTTTTTAATTTCTTATATTTCAAATATATGTGCAAAAGCCAATAGAGGATTAATAAGTTCCGAGGGATTTGAATTTTTTGTCTATGGGGGATCGATGAAAACGATAAGAACTAGCTTATATATTGAATACAATACCATCATTCTGGAGGATAATTATAGATTTCAAATGATATAGAAAGACAATTGACACAAGTATCAAAACTTACAAAATGCATTGTCATAAATCTTGTTTCTAACTACTTGATACTTTTCAAGAAGCATATATTCACTTAAACAAAGCATTACTTTTAGCAAAAGGAATCTCTCCACTAAACCACCCGATAAACTACCTCGGGAATTTCCTTCAGTGCTTTGATCATTTCTGCGCTAGGATCAATGGAGAACCTTTTAGAGAAAAGCTCCAAAGAAATATTTTCTTTGCGATCCACCACATCAAAATACAGCTTTGCATCTCCTTTATATTTCTCTGTGATTGCTTCCAGCTTCTCCATCAGATCAAGGGTCAAATCATCCAAGTCTATATTAATCCGGAGGCCTTTTACCATTTTGCCACGAATTTCGTCAAGAAGTGTAATGTTGCCGATTTTAAATTCCAGTTCATTTTCTGCCCATCGCTTTCCTGCTACTGTTCCACTGATAAACAAAAACCAGCCTGGCATAAAGTACTCTTTGAACTTCACGTAATCATCTCCAAACAAAAAGAAGGTAAATGCTCCCTGATAATCTTCCAGCGTAAGTGTGCCAAAAGGTTTTCCATTTTTGGTAGTTCTATGGGCAAAAGTAGCTACTGAACCTGCCAGTTTGATGTCAGTTCGATTTCTCAAACTTTCCAAATCATTCAGATCAGGCAAAGAAGCATTTGTGAACGATTCAATTTCTAATCTAAACTGATCAAGTGGATGACCTGAAATGTAAAGTCCGACCACCTCTTTTTCTATGTTCAGTTGTTGCAGTTGTGTGAACGGCTCCATTTGTGCAATGGTCGGAAGTGGAACTTCCATGTTCCCAGCTCCTCCACCAAATAGGCTTACCTGATTACTTTCTTCCTCTTGCTGTACTTTCTGAGCATATTTGGTGGCCTTCTCAATCAAATTCAAATCCCCGTCCGCTGATTCCAAATATTGCCTTCTATGGTGCTGAGGAAAGCAGTCAAATCCGCCTGCCATCGCCAGTGCTTCCATGGTTTTCTTATTCAAGGCTTTGGAGCTTACCCGCTTCGCAAAGTCAAAAATATTTTTATAGGGACCGTTTTTCTCCCGCTCTTGGATAATTGCATCCACAGCGGCAGAGCCTGCACCTTTGATCGCGGCCATTCCAAATCGGATTTCTCCCTCAGCATTTACTGTAAAGCCATTTTTAGATTCATTCACATCTGGCCCCAATACTGGAATACCTGCACGCTTACATTCTTCCATGAAAAATGTCACCTGCGTGATATCATTCATGTTATTGCTCAGAACCGAAGCTAGATATTCAGCAGGATAATGGGCTTTTAAATAGGCCGTCTGATAGGCAATCCACGCATAGCAGGTTGAATGGGATTTGTTAAAGGCGTAGGATGCAAAAGCCTCCCAGTCAGTCCAGATCTTCGCCAATTTCTTTGCATCATGGCCTTTCTCGGAAGCCTGTTCAACGAACTTTGGCTTCATCTTATCTAGGACATCCTTCTGCTTTTTACCCATTGCCTTACGCAATACATCCGCCTCACCTTTGGTAAATCCGGCGAGTTTTTGTGATAACAGCATCACTTGCTCTTGGTAAACCGTAATTCCGTAGGTTTCTTCCAAGTATTCCTGCATGTCTTCCAGATCGTATTCGATCGGTTCAGTCCCATGCTTTCGCTTAATGAAGGAAGGAATATAGGCCAATGGCCCTGGTCGATACAAAGCGTTCATAGCAATCAAATCCGCAAAAACCGTAGGCTTCAGTTCGCGCATGTATTTTTGCATCCCGGCGGATTCATACTGAAAGATCCCCACAGTCTCACCGCGCTGGAAGAGCTCGTAAGTTTTCACATCATCAATAGGAAAATGATCTGCGTCTAGCTCGATACCATGCCTTTCCTTTACGATTCTAATGGCAGTTTTTATAAGAGTCAGTGTTTTTAGACCCAAAAAGTCCATCTTTAGCAGGCCAGCAGATTCTACCACTGAGTTGTCAAACTGTGTACAAACCATGTCCGAATCCTTTGCCAAGGCAACCGGGACAAAATCGGTAATGTCAGATGGCGTGATGATCACACCACAGGCATGGATACCAAGGTTTCTCACAGATCCTTCCAGCATCGTCGCCTGATTGATTGTTTTGGCTGATTCATCCTGTCCTTTCGAAATCCGGATCAGTTCATCTGCTTTTGCAATCATTTCGCCCTGCCCTTTGAGTTTGTCCGAAAGCGCAGCTCTATTGCCGGCCAAGCCAAAAAGTGCTTTCAATTTGATATCTGGTACTAAATTCGCCAATCTTCCAGCTTCTGCAAGTGGAAGATTCAGCACCCTTGCCGTATCTCGAATGGCTGATTTTGCAGCCATGGTACCGTAAGTAATGATTTGGGCTACCTGATTTGAGCCGTATTTTTTGATTACATAGTCAATCACACTTTGTCGGCCTTCATCGTCAAAGTCAATATCAATATCAGGAAGGGAAACCCTATCGGGGTTAAGGAATCTCTCAAAAAGGAGATTGTATTCGATTGGATCAATGTTGGTGATGCCCGTGCAATAGGCGACGGCTGATCCTGCTGCGGATCCACGTCCAGGTCCGACTGAAACTCCCATTTTCCTCGCCTCCACAATGAAATCCTGTACGATCAAGAAGTAACCGGGATATCCGGTATTTTGAATAGTAGCGAGCTCAAAATCTAAACGTTCTTCGATTTCTGGAGTTATTTCCTGGTATCGCTTTTTTGCCCCTTCGTAAGTCAAGTGTCTTAAGAAGGCATTTTCCCCACGTTTCCCTCCATCTGCTTCATCTTCTGCATGTTTGAATTCTTCCGGGATTTCAAATGCAGGAAGGAGAACTTCGCGGGCAAGCTTATACGTCTCGATTTTCTCAGTGATCTCATTAGTACACTCAATCGCTTCCGGCAAATCCGCAAAGAGTTTTTTCATCTCATCGGGAGTCTTGATATAAAACTCATCATTTGGAAAGCCGTATCGAAACTCACGGCCCCGCTTGCCTATATACTTTTTCGGCTTCTCATAGAGCTCACCGTCTTTCACACACAGCAATACATCGTGGGCTTTTGCATCTGATTTCTCAGTGTAATAAGAGTTGTTTGCAGCGAAATACTTCACATCATATTTCCTCGCAAATTCCAATAGCACCTCGTTTACTTTCTCTTCCTCAGGAACCCCGTGTCGGTTTAGCTCTACATAGAAATCTTCACCAAACTGCTCCTTCCACCAGACAAATGCTTCCTCAGCTTGAGTCTCTCCCACATTCAAAATCAAGAATGGTATCTCTCCCCAAAGTCCACCAGTGGTAGCGATTAGATCGCCTTTGTATTGAACCAAGACTTCCTTATCAATTCTAGGTAAATAATAAAATCCTTCGATATTGGCATAGGAAGCCAATTTTGCCAAGTTGTGATATCCCGCTTTATTTTTTGCTAATAAGACAGTTTGGAATCCATCGTCTTTGTTGGATTTGTTTTTTCTATCTCTACATAGATTGAATTCACATCCCAAAATAGGCTTGATGTCCTTTCCTATTGCTTCTTTCACGAAGTGAAAGGCACCCATCATATTGCCATGATCTGTCATCGCAATCGCCGGCATCCCAAGCTCTTTTGCGCGAGCCACCATAGCTGGGATCTCACAAGTAGCCTGAAGTACCGAATATTGACTGTGCACATGCAGGTGCGTAAAAGGAATGTCAGTAAGTTCAGAGATATTAGCTTTTCCAGCCTGTTTCAGTACATCTTTTGCGGCAGCTTTTTGAGTGTCTTTTGCTTGCGCAAAGTTGGCTTCCTCTAGCTTTGGGGCTTCATAGATTACTTCAGGAATAGTAATTCCAGCTTCTGGAGCTTGTACTCCTTGGGTGATCAATCCAAAGAAACAGCGGGCTGTTGCGTCTACATCATAAGCTGCATCGTGCGCATCACCAAAGCCTTTGCCGAAAAGTTTTTGGTGTAACTCGGTAAGTGTAGGCCATTTGAATTTGCCACCTCGGCCGCCTGGAAGTGCGCAAAATTCCGTAGAAATATCTTTTGTGTCCAGCTGCTTTGCGGTCAGCGGCATAGTAGCTTCCGCCCGGTAATATTCCGAGCCAACCACATTGACGTCAAACTCCACATTATGACCCACTAAATACTTGGCTTGCTTCACATCTCCATCAAAGATTCCAAGGATCTGCTTCAGGTCGTGTCCTTCGGCTAAAGCACGCTTGGTGGAAATCCCATGAACCTTCTCTGCATTGTAAGGAATAGTGAAACCTTCGGGACGGATAATGTAGTTATGATTCGAGATCAGATTTCCCTTCCCATCATGCAGTTGCCATGCGAGTTGGACTAGCCTAGGCCAGTTGTCCACATCGGACATGGGGGCTTTGTAATCGCGGGGAAGACCGGTGGTTTCGGTGTCAAAAATTAAATACATACAGCTTGGGGAATTGAGACTTCAAATTAGGGCTAATCTCTGAAAGGAGACAAGTGGAGTGGGGGTAATTGTCGGATTTAATACCAAAACCATATTTTAAAAAGTCAACTTTCAAAATTTGGCTAAATCTCATTTTGAAATTGTGCAGTCGAGAAGTGGGATAATGATATACTATCCCAAAGCAATTCATTAGTTAATATAGAAATCCGAGCAAATAAAGCGGGATTTGCTTTCCCCAACAAATTCTAATTCATCTGAAAAGACCAGATGGTTTTCATGGTGTATTACCTGATTTTGAGTTTTATTCTTACCGCCTATCCAAAAGGATTTCTCCTTTTGGATAGGTGAACGTCTAAGGCAATCTTCTAATTTTACAATTTCATAGGGATTGTACATTTCCTGGCAATTTTCCACCTTCTTACTTTCCGCTTTTGTACTTTCTACAGCCTTCTCAATATCTTATTTCCCACATCCAAGCTCCCCTGCTTTCGATGGAAGATTGGATAAACTCTCGGACTATGTCCTGATATTTAGTGCCCGATACTTCTCTCCCCTTCATTTTTTTTGGCAGGGTGATGATTTTTTCCGGTTCCCCAAAAGTAATTTTCTCTGCTTCCACGATAAGCATGCCGTCGTTGATGTCATAGGCTAAAATTAAACCTGGAAGCCCGAATTGTTCTTCAGGACCGATTGAAACGGGAATATCGGAGGCGAACCACGCAGTGACCTTTTGGCCTTTGATGCTGTCTTCACTCACGGCTTTCATGCACATGTGTCCGAGAATATCGCGTATTTCGTTCATTACTCTCCATTTTGGAGCATTTAGGCTGCCACGGACTATGTAAGTTTTGCCCATTTGATCCATGTATTTCAGATAGGTTTGATCTTTAAGATTGTTTTCAATGAAATAGTCTTCTACTTGCCAAGAGTAGCTGCGCACTTCATAGGGTTCACCGAAGGTGTAGAGACTTTTTTCTGGCCAAAACTGGAGTTTCATCCGGGTGCTGTAGCCTTCAGGATTACTCCAAGTAAGTAGAATTCTGTCCTTTTCCTGTTGGGTAAGGTGGGGCAAGCCGGAATAGATTTTATCATAAAAAATGCGGTATCGGTATTCTACCTCACCCACTATATTTTGGGCTCTAAGTCCTGTAGTAATCAAGACCAGGACAAGGGTTTTTAGAAATTTTAATTTCATGGTTGGCTGCTAGTTTAGTCTATCTTCTATTTTTTACTTCTACTCCCCGCATATTATAAGTTATTCCGAGTAGGAAGTATCTTGACAAAGTTTCAATGCGTCCAGTGGAAACGTAGTTTTGGCCTGCATACTGGCTGATGGTTTGATTTTGCTTGAAGATGTCATAAGCAGAGAGCCTCACTTCCCATTTTTTAGCCTCGCCGAGAAGTTTATAGACGAATGCATTGAGGATAGGTACTTTCTGATCAAATCCAAAACTTTCATTTTGATATCTATTATAGTTGAATTTCACATCTAGGTAAAAATCTTTTGGGAATTTTATGTTCATATTACTATAGGCACTCCAATTTAATATGTCCTGGTTTCGGGAGGGGTTCTGTTCGTATTTGGTTTTGCTAAGTCGGAAGGATGACCCGGTATATAGGCTGAGCCATTCTAAAGGTGTCAGATCTAAATTTACCCCAAAGTTATGGCTATAAGTTTGGGTCTCTGTCTCGATTGAGTTGATGAGGGAGAGGCTTTTAGAATAAGAGGGATTTGCAAATAAGTACGCGGTAGCCTTGGTTTTTACGATGGGAAAACCAAAACCTAGATATGGGTAATAACGCTGTCCCCCTGAAACATTTCCTGCCTTGTAGGTAGTGACAAAGGTTTCGGGGTCTATGGTTTGATTTTGAACGACTTGATTCTGATAGAATGTTGAATTGAATGAAAACCGCAAATTTATAAACGTGGCAGGATCATACATGCTATATCCTGTATTGAAAGAATGGGATACTTCGGGCTCTAGATCAGGATTTCCTTCTCGAATATACAAGGGGTTAGAGATGTCCTTGAATGGCTGTAGATCGGAAATATTTGGCGGTGAAACACCCATGGCATAGCCTGCGTTGATACGCTTGTTGCCTTTCATTGTTTTCCAGTAACTCACATTAGGGGTGAAATTGAGGTAGTTCTTATCCACTCGGCCTAATATCTCACTAGCTTCTACCACTGAAAACTGTCCATTCAATCGGTAGTTGGAGGCGGCTAAACCCACGCTTAAATTAGAGCCTTTGTTAGCATATCTGATGCTGGAACCGAACCTGTTGTAGGTAATTGTGTTGTCAAAAAATCGACTGAGTTCCGGATTTAGCTCTTGGGTGTCACTTGATTCCACATCGTATACTTGTCGGTTTGTTTGGCTCTTTGACTGGCTGAAATTGTAGAAAGTCTCCCAGAAAAATATTTTTTTGATGGGTTCGACAAAGAGTAGGCTTGACTTGATCAGGTTAGAGCCATTCAGTGCCAGGTTCAATTGATCCAAGTTTCGGAAATAGGTATTTGGGTCTGTTGAGTTCATGAGATCTACGACGGATTTTTGTATACCATTTTGGTCTGCATTACTATAAGTATCACTGATACTGGCAGCAAAGTTTCGTCCGTTTTTTTTGAATTTATGCCTATAAATTGCAGTGCCCTGAAAGGCCCCTGACCATTTATCCGATTGGTTGTTCCTATCCATTTGGCTTTGCTCCGTACTACTGCGAATCAGCTCCTGATGGCTGGCCAAGGATGTAGTAAGTGTACTTAGCCTTCCCTTTGCGTTAATAGTGATTGTATTGGCGCTGTCTAATTCGTTTTGAAAACGAAGGTTTACCCGATGGTGACCTGCCATGTTATTTTGTAAGCTTTGGTCAGTGGAAGTGAAGGATGTATTGTCTTGCAGGAAGTTTGTTCTGCTATTGAAGCTTTCTAGCGTTTGATCACTACGGCTATAGAAGTAGTTGCTACTGAAATCCTTCTTGTCCTTCAGGTAGTTATAATTGATTCCAATGGCCTGGTTGTTGGAGTAGCCAGAGTTGAGGTTGTTGAAGGGGATTTCGAAGGATTCTTCATTGTCCCCACCTGAAAACGAAATATAACTCATCCCACCGCTTCCATTAAAACCAAAGTCCCCAGTGTCGCCAAATTGGAATGCACCGCTCCCTCTAAACTCCTGCAAGTCATCCCAGCTCAAACCGGATTGGTTGACATTATTGCCATAGCCGATCACCGAAAATTGGTTTACTTTGTCAAATTTATTGAAAGAGGCATTTGCAGACCATCTTCCGTCGGTACCCAGTGCTGCAGAAAGCTTACCAAAACCTCCTTTTTTGGCCTCCTCCTTCAGCTCAACGTTTAAGGTTTTTTCCTTAACTCCATCTTCCACGCCTGTGAGCTTGGACTGTTCTGACTTGTCATCGTATAGCTGAAGCTTGCTTATTGACTCTGCATTCAAGTTTTGCGTGGCCATTTTGGTGTTGCCTCCAAAAAAACGCCTTCCATCCACTGTTACCTTCTGTACTTGCTGCCCTTGTGCAACTATATTTCCATCCTTGTCGATTTGTATCCCGGGCAGCTTGCGGAGCAATTCTTCCAGGGTCGCTCCAGGGGGCACTTTGAATTTGCTTGCATCGTACTCAAGCGTGTCTCCACGCATCATCAACGGCGCTTTGGCGGCTTTTACTACCACCTCATAGAGTTCCTGTAAGATGGGCATCAACTGAATCTCATCGACTTCCAAGTCACCTGTTTCGGGAAGAACCAGTTCTTTTTGAATGGGAAGGTAGCCCATATAGGTGGCTTTGATGAGCAGCGGTTGCTTATCTACGTTTTTGAATTGGTACTCTCCGTCTTTATTAGTCAGGGTGTAGGCCACCAAGGCCGAGTCTTTTGGGCTAAGAAGTAGCACCGAGGTGTAGTCGAGGGGGATATTCGTGGTGTCTTTCACCGTTCCCCGAATAGTAAGTTTGGATTGGGCATGCGAAACAAAAGTGATGGCAACCAAAAGAAGGCATGAAAGGAGTAATTTCATTTTTTTTCAGTGTTTTATTTTTAACTATAATTTCTTTGACTAAAACTATTCTCCACCCCATAATCACTACCAATTCAACTTGTAATGATGAATTGGCAGTATCAGATGACAGGCTCAGGATTGTATACACAGTTTATGAATCCAGCTAAATAAGTTGAAAATGAATGCACTTTACTTTTTGCAACCCTTAGTCAACCTTTTTAAAATTTGAGCCCCAATTTCTAGAAAAATATGCCCTTCACTTCTCTCTTCTTCGGTTAGTGATGTTCTTAAACAAATCAAAAATTCTTTCTATCAAGCAGTGCCTTCCAACGAAAAATTCGGTAAACACCTAATTATTATGCTAATGTATATTTTAATACTACTAGTATAGTAATGATTTGATTAAAAGTGGCTGAATATTTTGTTAAAGAATGTTATTTGTGGAGATGGGGTGGGGATAAGTGGAAATAGTTCCAAGTTCATAAGTGGACAAATACTTCTTTGAGGTAGTGGCTTTTTGAAAAAATATTTCCGTCCTTAAGTGACAAAATGAAATACCGCTAAATATCTTCGCCTTAAAAATACCAATCGGGGCAATTAATCCTGACCTCATAAAAAACTAGCTATTACCGATTGGGCCAAGTACTGACACATTCATGTACTATGTAATTTTTTAATGTTACTGAAAATCAAAAAAATAAATTTTCACCTCTTGTCCTCCCAAGGCATATAGATCACCTTTTTTGTTTCAAAAAATGCTTCTTTGAAGTAGTCTTCCAGATGGTATAGGACATAAGATTTACCTAATTCTTCCAATTCCTCATCCACTTCGCCCCCTTTCAAGTAAAGAATGCCATTTGGATATTCGTTGATATCTTCCTTTCGGATTTTGTTTTTCACCCAAGGATAGAAATTGGCCATGCGAGTGACTGCCCGGCTGATCACAAAGTCATATTTGCGTATTAGCTGCTCAGCTCTAGCTTGCTGGGCTTCCACATTGGATAGCTTTAACTGTTTTACCACGTCTTTTACCACGGTGATTTTTTTTCCGATAGAGTCCACCAGATGAAATTGAGTTTCCGGAAACATAATCGCTAGAGGAATCCCTGGGAACCCACCTCCAGTACCTATATCTAAAATCTTTGTTTCTGGCTCAAATGGCATCACTTTCACAATTCCTAGGGAATGCAGCACATGATGCACATAGAATTCTTCCATATCCTTTCGGGAAATCACATTTATTTTGGAATTCCAATCATCATAAAGCTCCTGAAGCAGGTCGAATTGGGCAAGCTGAGTTTCGGAAAGGTCAGGAAAATAAGACTGGATAAGCTGTGTGCCAGAGTTCATCAAATGTGTTTTTGTTTGCCAGCGGCGATTTCGTAAAGTAATTCTCTGGATCTGTGAAGTTGTGCCTTCACTGTTCCCAACGGTTTTTCAAGTTCTTGTGCGATTTCCTCATAGGAAAGCTCATCGAAATAGCGAAGCTGTACTAGCTTACGATATTTAGCGGGAAGCTTGTCCACGAAGATTCTCACCATCTCGATCCGCTGCGTGCGGATGAACTCATCCTGTGGGTTATTGTCATCATCTTCCACGTCGATGGTGACCGAGTTTCCCCCATCATCAGACATGGTTGTGTTCAGGCTCATAGTTTTGAGCTTTTTCTTACGGATGAAGTCAATGGTATTGTTGGTGGCTATGCGGAAAAGCCAGGTGGAAAAGGTATAATCTTTCTTAAATCTGTGCAGATTTTTAAAAGCTTTGGCGAAAGCCTCCATGGTGAGATCTTCAGCATCATCTGCATTTCGGATCATTTTTAAGATCATGTAATAAACGGCCTTTTTGTAGCGCTTCATCAAAGAGGCGTAGGCTTGCTGATCCTTATGTTGTACCGCCTGATCAATTAACTCAAAGTCTTCGAGTGCTTTCTTAGAAAAACCGCGTTCGTTTATTTCCATTGGATGTCTTTTGCCTGGTGGGAAATTGTCCCTAAAATCCAAAAGTAACCTAAATACAAGAAATCAAGCATCCAGATGTTTTTTGGTGGTTTAGTTCCTTGGATCTTTTTCTCAGCAGCTTTGAAAATGTGTACTACGAGTATAGACCTCAGTAGAATAATACCGAAAACAATGGAAAAATGTTCCCAGGTTTCAGCTAAACCGAAATAAATAAGTAATCCTAATCCCCCAAGCCAGAATAATGCATGAGAAAAGGAGTATAGTCCAATCTTCCTTTTGTCCTCACTTCGATAATACTTTCCTACGTGCAGATGCCTTTTCTTTTGAACCAGATATTCTTTTCGGGTTTCCTTGGGTTTTGAAATGGTATTGGCATCAGGATCCACTACGATGGAAGTATTTCTACCAGTTGCGTATAGGTTTACAAAGAGATCGTCATCTCCACCTTCAATATGCCAAAGTCCTTTGAAAGCTTTTGCCTCCATAAAAAAATCTTTCCGATAACAAAGATTTCTACCAATGCCCATGAAGGGTCTTTTCCATAGTCCAAATGAGATGTAGTACAATCCAGTAAGTAAGGTTTCAAACTGAATCCAGTTATTTAAAAAGCCCGATTTTTGTTCATAGCCCGAAAAGCCTACAGCAAAAGTTTTATCCTGATTTCTCACCGGTGCGGTCATTTTTCGGATCCATTGATCTGTTTTTGGCAAACAATCAGCATCGGTTAAAAGCACGACATCATTTTTGGATACTTTGATGCCAAGCGTAAGTGCATATTTCTTGGCTGTGACGTGTGGCGGTGTGTATTTGACAGTGACGGATCGGAGTTTAGGGTAACTCTCCATCATTTTTTCCAATAGTTTCTTGGTTTTATCGGAGGATCGGTCATTGACGATCATGACATCGAAAGTAGGGTAATCCTGTTCGAAAAGCTTAGGAATGAGAGTTTGGAGGTTTGAAAATTCATTATGAGCACAAACCACCACGGTGACTCCTTCCTCATTTGTGGCAGTAGATTGAGGTTTATTACCGGAGTAAAAGGCTGACCGTCCAAAAATAACCAAGAGGTAAACAGCTTGGATAAGTATTCCAACACCGAAGAAAAACCAAAGTAAAAATAGGCCCATAGGTCGCTTTTGCTGCGCAAATATAAAATCAAATTCAGCAAACCGTTTAAGAATAAGCGTATATTTTTGTGGGCTGAACGGGACAATCTGTAGAACGTCTCTCCAGCAACCCATTAGCGATATGAAGTTTACATTAGAATACAGTGATGCCAAAAGTAAAGCCAGAGCAGGAGTAGTCAAAACAGACCATGGTGATATACAAACACCTATTTTCATGCCTGTAGGTACAGCTGGTTCGGTGAAGGCAGTGCATCAGCGGGAGTTGGATCAAGATATTAAAGCTCAAATTATCCTTGGGAATACCTACCACTTATATTTGCGACCTGGGCTAGAGGTACTTGAAAAGGCTGGGGGACTTCACAAATTCAACGGCTGGGAGAAACCAATCTTAACAGATAGTGGAGGATATCAGGTATTTTCGCTTTCTGGAACACGTAAAATCAAGGAAGAGGGTGTGATGTTTAAGTCTCACATTGATGGTTCCAAGCATCATTTTACCCCTGAAAATGTGATGGATATCCAGCGGACAATTGGCGCTGATATCATCATGGCTTTTGATGAATGTACTCCTTACCCTTGCGAATATGGCTATGCTAGGAATTCTATGGAGATGACTCACCGCTGGCTGACTCGCTGCATTGATCGCTTTGATGTGACTGAAGGGAAATATAACTACAACCAGACACTTTTCCCTATCGTTCAGGGCTCTGTTTATAAAGATTTGCGTAAGCAAAGTGCTGAATTTATCGCCTCTACCAACCAGCAGGGTAATGCTATCGGTGGACTTTCGGTAGGGGAGCCTGCCGAGATGATGTATGAGATGACTGAGTTGGTAACTGATATTTTGCCTCAGGACAAACCTCGCTATTTGATGGGAGTGGGGACTCCGGCGAATATTCTGGAGTGTATCGCGTTGGGAGTAGATATGTTTGACTGTGTAATGCCTACTCGAAATGCCCGAAATGGTATGCTATTTACGTCTGAAGGATTTATAAATATCCGAAACGAAAAGTGGAAGGATGATTTCACAGGAATTGATCCTACTATCGGCGGATATGTGAGTACGTTTTATTCCAAAGCATATTTACGGCATTTGACGATCAGCAAGGAGATATTGGCTGCGCAAATTGCCAGTATTCATAACCTGAGTTTCTACCTTTGGCTTGTAGGCCAGGCTAGAGAACATATCCTAGCCGGTGATTTTGCCGTTTGGAAAGATCAAATGGTGAAGAAAGTAAGCACCAGACTTTAATATGAAGCTACTCGACAAACTGATCATTAAGGATTTTCTAAAGACCTACTTTTTTGTGGTGGTCATGTTGATTCTGGTGGTTTTGGTTTTGGATTTTACGGAAAAGAATGACACCTACATGAGAAATGAGGTTCCTTCTGGTGAGATCTTTAAGTACATGATCAATTATGGTTTGTATTTGAACAACCTCTTGACACCTATCACAGTCTTTATATCGGTTATTTTTATCACTTCCAAAATGGCAGGGAGAACCGAGATAATTGCTATACTGAGCAGTGGAGTTAGTTTTATGAGATTGCTGAGACCCTTTCTTTTTGCTGCCATCATGATAGGTGGCGCTAGTTTTTTATTGAATGGGTGGGTTTTACCAGGAGCAACTGAAGGAGTGAGTAAATTTCGAATAAACTATTTGGAAAAGGAAAAAACATCCTCCGAATCGAATCTTCATATCCAAGTCGGCGAATATTCTTTAGCTTATATAAGCAGATTTTATTCCACTTCTAACACTGGCTTTAATTTTACGCTAGAGACAATCAAAGATGGAGAACTATTGGCTAAACTTTCTTCAAATACTATCGAATGGGATACAGCCAAAAGGACTTGGACGTTAAAAAATTGGAAACTCCGAGTACTTAAGGAGCGTGAAGAAATTTATACGGATGGGGAGAAACTTGATACTACGCTTTCCATTCGACCTGAAGATTTTGATTTGCCTGATAATCATCATGAAACATTAAAACTACCAGAGCTTGGAAGGCAAATTAGGATTTTGGAAGCTCGGGGAGCCGATAATGTAGGTTTTTATAAAATCGAGCGTTATGTGCGATTTATGTCTCCTTTTGCTGCGATAATTTTGACTTTTATTGGGGTAATTATGTCGGCAAGGAAGTCTCGTGGTGGTTCCGGATTTCAGATTGCTATGGGCTTTTTGCTCGCTTTTGTGTACATCATCTTATTTATACTCTCTAGGACGTTTGCCGAAAATGGAACTGATTACCCTATTTTTGCAGTCTGGCTACCCAATATCATATTTGCAGCAACAGGACTTCTCCTTTATAAAACTGTGCCTCGCTAGATGAACGCAACGATCAAAGATTACTTGATGCTTCATCTGATTGTGCTCATTTGGGGTTTCACCGCTATTTTAGGGTTACTGATCAGCTTGCCTGCGATAGAACTTGTTTTTTATAGAACATTGATAGCGTCGGTCGGAGTTGCCGGACTTTTTTTGCTTAAAAAGAAAAATCTACTCATTCCCTTTTCTTCAATGATCAAAGTGACTGGAGTAGGTTTTGTAATTGCCATGCATTGGATTCTATTTTTTTGGTCAGCGAGAGTTTCTACAGCGTCTGTTTGCTTAGCGGGGATGGCGACTACTTCACTTTGGACAGCTTTCGTAGAGCCACTATTCAACAGGACTAAAGTAAAGTGGTATGAAGTTGGTCTTGGTTTAATGGTGATTTCAGGTCTTTTGGTGATTTTCAGTTTTGAATCGGGCTATTGGTTAGGCTTAAGTATGGCGCTAGCATCTGCATTTTTGGCAGCAGTATTTTCTGTTCTGAATGGAAAACTGGCCCACAAGCATAATCCATATCAAATCACTTTCTATGAAATGGCGGGAGCTTGTTTATTCACACTCCTCTTTATGCCTATTTATTCCAATTTCATGACAAATGAAGGACTGCAACTCAACTGGATTGGCTACGACTGGTTTTGGCTTTTTATACTGGGAGGGATTTGCACAGTGTATGCATTTTCTGTTTCAGTAGAATTGATGAAGAGGCTTTCGGTATTTTCTATCAATTTGACGGTGAATCTAGAACCTGTTTATGGGATTGTTCTGGCTGTATTGATTTTTGGAGAAAGCGAAAAAATGACTCCACAGTTTTATTTGGGTACAGGGATTATTCTAATATCGGTGTTGACCTATCCTGTATTGAATTACTTGAATAAACGGAGGAAACCAGTACGGCCGCTGGGGTAAAATATTCTAGAGAGTTGTAATATCGGTCAGAGTTGCTAGAGCCATTTTTAATTCATTATTTGAAATTTCTCCTATTTTTTCGATCAGCCTATCTTTAGAGATGGATCGGATGTGAAAAACCATCAATTCAGACTCCAGTTTCAAACCATTCTTTTGAGATGGCTCTAGGATTGGATTTCCCTGATAGTTTTTGACTTTGGAAGTCAAAGGTGCGGTAATCACCACCTGCAAGAATTTGTTCATCAGATTCCCACTAAGAATGACAACCGGTCTTCTTCCAGCCTGCTCAGACCCTATCACGGGATTGAGATCAGACATCCAGATCTCACCTTGCCTCATCTTCAATCTGCTGTAGGTAATTGCTCATCCCTTCTTCTGCTACCATGAGAATATCATCGTCTTGAGCCGCCTGCTTATATGACTTGACATATTCAGCGCGCTTAAGATGGTCGAGATAGAGATTAAGGGCATTTTCTACCAATTTATTCTTGGGTAGAGATAGCTTTTTTGCATAATCAGCGAGCCTTTGAAGAAGGTCGTCGGGAAGTGTACTAGTGTAAGTCGCCATTGTAATTCATATTTATGATTCACAAATATAAATCACAATATACCCATTACCAAGCTTATTTTCAGCATTTTACAATATTTCTTCAAAGCTAGAACAGCGATCTTCCCATTTTATAACAGGTGGCTTCTTCTCAAAAAGTCCAAAAACCGAAGACCCAGAACCAGACATCGCGGCATAGTAAGCGCCATTCTCATAAAGTTTTTCTTTTATTGCGGCAATTTCTGGATGGTTTTTGAAAATGCTAGGCTCAAAGTCATTGACAAGTTCATCTTTCCAGCGGTTTCGATCAGCTAATACCTCTTCGAGTTTGACTTTTGGGAGTGCTGGAGTGACACCTGCATAAGCTTCTTTGGTTCCAATATGAATTCTTGGATTAATTAAAACCAAATGAGTTCCTTTCAAGTCCAATTCCACAGGCTCTAGAAGCTCTCCTCTTCCTTTTGCGATTTTCGGCGTGTTCTCGACAAAAAATGCACAATCACTTCCAAGTTGCGCAGCATATTCTTCTAAGAAGAAATCATCCAGGATCAAATCAAAGAGATTGTTCATCAGCTTTAGTGCGAATGCAGCATTTGAAGATCCCCCTCCAAGACCAGCTCCAATCGGTATGTTCTTGTTCAAATGAATGCTTACGTGAGGCAAGTTTGGAAAGTCTTTCTTCAAAAGTTGATAAGCTTTGAGAATGAGATTGTCTTTCGGATCTCCCGGAACTTGTACACCAGAGATAGCAAAATTTGTTTTCTTGGGATCAATGATTATTTCCAGCGCATCAGTAAGTGGGATAGGGATCATACAGCTCACGATATCGTGGTATCCGTCTTTTCTTTTGGCTGTGATATGAAGGCCTAGATTGATCTTTGCGTTTGGAAATGAAATCATTTGATTGAATGTTTGGTCAAAAATAGAATAAAATCTAAGGGATTTGAAGTTTCCTCCAATTGATAATTCGGTAAAAAATCTAGCATATATTGAAGGAAATGTGGTATATCATTTTTCTTATTAAAAAAAAGAGAATAACTTTTGCTGAAAGTTGAATAAAATAGAAATCAGTACAAAATTTTGAGAATCTAAAATTTAGACAAATCATTTGCTGTAAAACAGGGGTAAATAGTAGGTATTGAAGATTTATATTTTGAAAAAAAATATTTTCTATACATTTTTTAACTGAGTAACTTTAAAAATGTAAAATTAAATATTGTAAGTCTGAAAATTCGGTTTTAAGTTTGTCCCATACTTCGGTGTCGAATCGAAGAGAACCTAGAAAAACAGTATGTATAACGTAGTCATTTTGCTAAGCATAATTATTCTCATTGGATTCTAAATGTGAGGCACTAGACTATTCTTTATAATGAAATAAGAAAAAAATCTGAAGTGCCTCACTAACCTGAGGCACTTTTTTTATACCCCCATGAATATGACTCTTAAAAAACACAGTTGGGAAATAAGTGAAAATGACGAGCATCCAGCAGGTAAAGCCATGCTTTACGCCACTGGTATGAGCGATAAGAAAATGAAACAGCCCTTTGTAGGGATAGCCAGTTGTGGTTATGAAAGTAACCCCTGCAATATGCACCTGAACGACTTTGCCGGTCTGATCAAAGCCTCCTCACAGGAGCACGATCTGACCGGTTTGGTTTTTAATACCATTGGGATTTCTGACGGAACTACCATGGGCACGCTTGGAATGCGATATTCATTGGTGTCCAGAGAAATCATTGCTGATTCTATTGAGTCTTTTATTATCGGCCACTCTTTCGATGGCTGTGTGTCAGTAGCTGGTTGTGACAAAAATATGCCAGGCGCATTGATGGGAATGATCCGTACCGATAGACCTTCCATATTGGTCTATGGCGGCACCATCGCTTCTGGTAGTTATAAAGGAGAAAAGTTGAACATTGTATCTGCCTTTGAGGCATTCGGAAAAAGAGTGAATGGCAATATCTCTGACGAAGATTATGATGGTGTGATGCGTAATGCATGTCCCGGTCAAGGAGCTTGTGGCGGAATGTACACCGCAAATACCATGTCCTCGGCTATTGAAGCAATGGGCATGTCATTGCCCTACTCGTCCTCATATCCGGCAAATTCTCCAGAAAAACTAAGAGAATGCCGAGAAGTAAATAAATACATGAGAATCCTCTTAGAAAAGGATATCAAACCTAGTGATATCATTAACAGAAAAAGCATTGAAAACGCGGTTACGGTTGCTATTGCTTTAGGAGGCAGTACCAATGCAGTAATGCATATTATTGCGATAGCAAGAACTGCCGGAGTAGCTTTCACTATTGAAGATTTTAAAGCGATTAACGCGAAGACTCCAATGCTTGGTGACTTTAAGCCTTCTGGCAAATTCATGATGGAGGACCTTCACGAGCAAGGTGGCGTACCGGCATTCATGAAATATATGCTGCAGAATGGATTCCTTCATGGAGATTGTATGACTGTGACAGGGAAAACATTAGAAGAAAATCTAAAAGATATAGAACCGGTGATTGTTTCTATGGTGAATGTGATTCATCCACTCGAAACACCTATCAAAGCAACTGGACACTTATGCGTTCTTTCAGGTAATTTAGCTCCCGATGGTGCAGTTGCTAAAATCACAGGAAAGGAAGGTAGCTCGTTTACAGGTCCCGCTCATGTGTTTGATTCTGAGCAGGAAGCAAATGATGCTATTCGAGATCACAAAGTACAAAAAGGTGAAGTGTTAGTTATTAGAAATATAGGGCCTAAAGGCGGTCCTGGAATGCCGGAAATGCTCAAGCCGACTTCCATGATCATTGGAGCAGGGTTAGGAGCAGATGTTGCTTTGATTACTGATGGAAGATTTTCAGGTGGTACACACGGCTTTGTAGTGGGGCATGTGACTCCTGAAGCATGGAGCGGTGGGCCTATTGGCTTGGTGAAGAACGGAGACATGATCACTATTGATGCAGACAATTTGAAACTGACAGTGGACGTTTCAGATGAGGAACTCGCAGAACGAAAAAAATCCTGGAAGCAAAGAGATTTGTCCGACTTACAGGGAACTCTCAAGAAATACAATAAACTTGTAGCAACGGCATCAGAAGGTTGCGTAACAGATAAATTCTAAACCCATGAAGGATTCGATGATCAGAGGGGCTGACATAGTAGTCAGATCACTTATTGCCGAAAATGCAGAAATCATCTTCGGGTATCCCGGAGGAGCTATTATGCCGGTTTACGATGCATTACATGACTATCATGATGAGTTAAGGCATGTCCTCACCCGGCATGAGCAGGGAGCCATCCATGCAGCTCAAGGATATGCTAGAGTATCAGGTAAAGTAGGGGTCTGCATTGCTACTTCAGGGCCAGGAGCAACGAATTTGATCACTGGACTAGCTGATGCTCAAATCGATAGTACACCATTGGTGTGTATTACCGGACAAGTAGCGTCGCACTTACTTGGTACAGATGCTTTCCAAGAAACTGACGTAGTGGGCATCTCTATGCCAGGTACCAAATGGAATATACAGGTCAGAAGAGTGGAGGATATAGCTCCGGCTATCGCAAAAGGCTTTTATATAGCCAAGTCTGGTAGGCCAGGGCCTGTGTTGATTGATATCACTAAAGATGCTCAGACTGATTTTGGTGATTTCAATTACAGCAAGTGTCTTGGTTTCCGATCCTATAGAACGCACATTCCTGTAGAGAAGACAGCAATTCAAGAAGCTGCTTTTTTGATCAATATGGCTAAAAGACCCTATTTGCTTTTTGGCCAAGGAGTTGTGTTGGGAGAAGCTGAAGTGGAATTGAAAGCTTTTTTGGATAAATCAGGGATACCTGCTGCTTCTACTTTATTAGGGTCTGGGGCTCTTTCGGAGGAACATCCAAATTATGTGGGTAAACTTGGGATGCATGGTAATTATGCGCCAAATTTACTGACTAATCAGTGCGACGTCTTGATCGCTGTGGGAATGAGGTTTGATGATCGGGTAACGGGTGATTTGAAGCGTTATGCAAAGCAAGCAAAAGTGATCCATCTGGAGCTTGATCCTTCGGAAATCAATAAAATAGTGAAGTGTGAGGTGGCAGTACTCGGTAGCTGTAAAGATAGTCTGAGTCTGCTGACTGATGCTGTGAAGTCAAATGCTTATCCTGACTGGATGGCTAAATTCCAAGAACTGGCAGACCAGGAAAATGCCACAGTGATTCAGCCAGATTTGAAGCCTACCAAAATTGGTTTGACGATGGGAGAAGTAATTCATCAAATCAACCAATACAAAGCAGACGACGCAATATTAGTGACAGACGTAGGCCAGCATCAAATGATTGCATGGAGGTATTTTAATTATAAAAAACCAAGAACACAAGTTACTTCCGGTGGCTTGGGAACCATGGGATTTGCGCTTCCAGCAGCATTGGGAGCTCAAATGTATGATTTCTCTAGGCAGGTAGTCTGCGTAGTTGGCGATGGAGGTATTCAAATGACTATTCAGGAATTGGGAACCATCATGCAGACCAAAGCCCCAGTGAAAATTGTATTGCTTAACAATAATTTTCTTGGAATGGTGAGGCAATGGCAGCAAATGTTCTTTGAAAAGCGGTATTCTTTTACCGAACTTGACAATCCTGATTTCATCAAAATAGCTGAGGCATATAATATTCAGGCGCAGAAAGTCACTGAGCGAGCTGATTTACAAGAAGCAATAGAAGATATGCTGATTCACGATGGTCCTTATTTCCTCGAAGTAGTAGTGGAAAAAGAAGATAATGTATTCCCAATGATTGCCACTGGCTGTTCAGTGGAAGAGGTTAGACTTAGCTAAATTAACCCTATGAAATCGAGCATGACTCATACGTCACACAGAGGGATGATTATTAACTATGTGAGATACCATCCCGTTTCCTTCGTCACGGGACAGGTTATGACCTTTGAAAACAATTATAAACAGATGAAATCGAGCATGACTCAAGCGTTACACACTGAGATGATTATCTACCATGCGAGATTCCATGTGACCTTATAAAAACAAATTATAAACACATGAAACGATATACTATATTCGTTATTACCGAGAATTTCATCGGTATCCTTAATCGCATCACTATTATTTTTACCCGAAGGGGTATCAATATAGATGCTCTCACAGCCTCGGAAAGCCGCTTGGAGGGAATCCATCGGATTACCATTGAGGTAAACGCGTCGGAAGATACGGTAATCCAGCTAGTCAATCAGATCGAGAAAATTATCGATGTGATCAAGGCTTTCTATCATGAAGATGAGAGCGTAGTCTATCAGGAGATCGCATTGTACAAAATTCCTGTTTCAAGATTAGACGGAGGATTAGAGAAAATCATTCGTCAGCACAATGCTAAGATTATCGCGGCAGAACCGGATTTTGTTGTGTTGGAACTGACAGGGCACAAGGAGCAAACGCAGGAACTACTCGAAATTCTCAAAGGGTATGGTCTCTTAGAATTTGCGAGATCAGGTAGAGTCGCTGTCGCCAAAAGAATGTTGACAATTGACAGTTTTGTCAAATAGAAATAAACCAAAAAAGGGATTCCACCGGAACCTATTAAACACTAGAAATAAATATTAAAAGCTCATGAAATTAAAATTCGGCTCAACAGAAGAAAACGTAGTAACTAGGGAAGAATTTCCACTGGAAAAAGCAAGAGAAGTACTCAAGGATGAAGTGATCGCAGTACTAGGTTATGGCGTACAAGGCCCAGGTCAGGCACTAAACTTGAAAGACAACGGATTCAACGTGATTGTAGGTCAGCGTAAAGGCTCCAAGACTTGGGATAAAGCGGTAGCTGATGGCTGGGTTCCCGGACAAACACTTTTCGAATTGGAAGAGGCTTGCGAAAAAGGCACTATTCTTCAATTCCTTCTTTCTGATGCAGGGCAAATTGCACTTTGGCCAACGGTAAAGAAACACCTGACTCCAGGTAAAGCATTATATTTCTCTCATGGTTTTGGTGTGACTTACAAAGATAAAACGGGCATCATACCTCCAGCTGACGTAGATGTGATCTTGGTAGCTCCTAAAGGTTCTGGTACTTCTTTGAGAAGAATGTTTGTAGAAGGTAGAGGATTGAATTCTTCTTATGCAATCTATCAGGATGGAACTGGCAAAGCTTATGATCGTGTTGTAGCTCTGGGTATAGGGGTAGGCTCAGGATATTTGTTTGAGACCGATTTTTACCGTGAAGTAACTTCCGATTTGACAGGGGAAAGAGGCACCTTAATGGGGGCTATTCAGGGTATATTCGCTGCACAGTACGAGGTGTTGAGATCAAACGGTCACTCACCTTCTGAAGCTTTCAACGAAACAGTGGAAGAACTGACTCAGTCACTGATGCCATTGGTAGCTGAAAACGGAATGGACTGGATGTACGCAAACTGTTCTACCACTGCACAAAGAGGTGCATTGGATTGGTGGAAGCCATTCAGAGACGCTACCAAGCCGGTGTTCGAAGAATTGTATAACAGCGTAAAAACTGGACAAGAGGCTCAGAAGTCAATTGACTCTAACTCTAAAGAAGACTATAGAGTAAAATTGGAAGCTGAATTGAAAGAATTGAGAGATTCTGAAATGTGGCAGGCAGGTGCTGTCGTCCGTCAGTTGAGACCAGAAAATAATTAATACAAAACCCCCAAGAACTATGAGTGAGAAGCTATGGATATTTGACACTACCCTGAGAGATGGGGAGCAAGTACCCGGGTGTCAGCTGAATACCCAGGAGAAAATTGTGGTAGCAAAAGCGCTGGAAGATCTAGGTGTAGATATTATCGAAGCCGGCTTTCCAATTTCTAGTCCAGGAGATTTCAATTCTGTACTCGAGATTTCAAAGGCAGTTTCAAACCCGATTATCTGTGCCCTCTCCAGAGCTGTTGAAAAAGATATCGAAGTAGCGGCTCAGTCCCTCAAATTCGCTAAAAAGGGTAGGATTCACACCGGGATTGGTGTTTCGCCTTATCATATTCAATTCAAACTGCGCTCCACTCCCGAAGATATTATTGCTCGGGGTGTGGCAGCAGTGAAGTTCGCCAGACGATTTGTAGATGACGTGGAGTTTTACGCTGAAGATGCAGGTCGTGCAGACGAAGACTTCTTGAACAAGATCATTGAGGAAGTGATCAAAGCAGGTGCTACCGTTGTCAACATACCTGATACTACCGGATATTGCCTTCCTGAGCAATACGGAGCCATAATCGCAAGCTTGAGGAATAATGTCCCGAATATCGACAAAGCTATTATTGCCACCCATTGTCACAATGATCTAGGAATGGCTACTGCCAACACAGTAGCAGGTGTACAACAAGGAGCGCGTCAGGTGGAAGTCACTATCAACGGTATCGGAGAGAGAGCCGGAAATACTTCTATGGAAGAAGTGGTAATGGCAATCAAATGTCATAAATCTATCGACGTCCATACTGAAATCGTCACTCCTAGAATCTATAATACAAGCCGATTAGTTTCCAAATTGATGAATATGCCTGTGCAGCCAAATAAGGCTATAGTTGGTAGAAATGCATTTGCACACTCATCCGGGATTCATCAAGACGGCGTATTGAAGCATAGAGAAAACTACGAAATCATTGACCCGAAAGATGTGGGTGTTGGTGAGTCAACAATAGTACTGACAGCAAGATCTGGAAGAGCTGCCTTAAAGCATCACTTGGATGCTTTGGGAGTAGAACTCGAAGGTGAAGCACTTCGTGAAGTTTATGAGGAATTCTTGATCCTTGCGGATAGCAAGAGAGATATTGGACGGAAGGACCTTTTGGGGCTTGTAGGCAAATACGTAGAAGATTCTAATTTCATTGAACTAGGTAAGGTTACTTATTCTTCCAACGGCACTATCCAAGCCCAGGTATCCCTGAAGATTGGCGATACGGAACATACTGCTACCGCACATGGTAACGGACCTGTAGATGCAGTGCTTAAGGCAATTGAAAAAAGTGCAAAGCCAGCAGTTGAACTGGAAGAATTCCTGATCCAAGCCATTACGCACGGAAGTGATGACGTGGCTAAAGTTCACATGAGATTAATCAAAGGAGACAAGCCTTATTATGGTTTCGCTTCTCATACAGACATCGTTTTGGCATCAGCTCAGGCTTTTGTCGATGCACTCAATAAAATCCCGGTCAAGGAATACGCGACCGCATAATTATGGAAAAGACAACATTATTTGATAAAATCTGGGATGCTCACGTAGTGAAATCCGTACCGGCTGGTCCAGATGTATTCTTCATCGATAAGCATTTTATCCATGAAGTGACCTCTCCGGTAGCTTTTCTAAATCTGGAAAAGCGTGGAATAGGAGTGAAAAACCCAAGCAGAACAGTTGCTACACCTGATCACAACGTACCTACGGTCGATCAGGATAAAACTATAAAGGACAAGCTTTCCCGTATGCAGGTAGAAAGACTTCGTGAGAACTGTGCCAAATATAGCATTGAGCTTCACGATTTGGGTTCTGCCCATCACGGAATTGTACACGTAATTGGCCCTGAACTTGGCATCACTCAGCCAGGAATGACCATCGTATGCGGAGATAGCCATACTTCTACGCATGGTGCTTTTGGTGCTATTGCATTTGGAATAGGTACATCTGAAGTAGAAATGGTGCTTGCTACGCAATGTATCATGCAGTCTAAAGCCAAAAAAATGAGAATCTCCATTGATGGGGTGGCTGGTAAAGGAGTTACTTCTAAAGATTTGATTCTTTATGTAATCGCACAGATTTCAGCGGCTGGTGCTACTGGATACTTCGTAGAATATGCTGGATCTGCAATTCAGAGTCTTTCTATGGAAGCGAGAATGACTGTGTGTAATATGTCTATCGAAATGGGCGCACGCGGAGGTTTAATAGCTCCTGATGAAACTACCTTCGAATACCTAAAAGGAAAGCAATACGCTCCTAAAGGTGAGGATTGGGATAAGGCAGTTGCTTACTGGAAAACACTGAAAACAGACGAAGATGCTGTATTTGATAAGGAATACCACTTCGATGCTGCAGATATAGAACCGATGATCACCTACGGGACTAATCCGGGTATGGGTATCAAAGTAAAAGGAACTATTCCTACTACAGAAGGAATGGAAGGAAGCAATAAAAGTTCTTATCTGAAATCCTTAGCCTACATGGGTTTTGAGCCGGGCGAGGCGATCAAAGGTAAAAAAGTCGATTTCGTATTTGTAGGATCTTGCACAAATGGAAGAATTGAAGATATCAGATCTGTAGCCGAATTTGTAAAAGGTCATAAGAAAGCAGAAAATATCACCGCCTGGATCGTGCCAGGATCCCGTGAAGTGGAAAAAATGGCACATGAGGAAGGCTTGGTGAAAATCCTCGAAGAAGCAGGATTTGAACTACGACAGCCGGGTTGTTCAGCTTGTTTGGCGATGAATGATGACAAGATCCCCTCTGGGAAGTATGCAGTCTCTACTTCTAATAGAAATTTTGAAGGTCGTCAAGGGCCAGGTGCGCGTACCATGCTTGCCTCTCCGTTGACGGTTGCAGCTGTTGCCGTAAGAGGTGAAATATGCGACCCAAGAGAAGTTTTCGAGAACTAATGTTGAAGATGGTGATTGAGGGCTTTTACTTATAACCAAAGCTTATCAATTTTCCAATCTTCCTATCCGCCACGGCGGACAGGTTTTTCCAATCTTTTAATTAAATAAAAATGGCTTACGATAAATTTACTGTTCTCACGAGCACTGCGGTTCCTTTACCGACAGATAATGTCGATACAGATCAAATCATCCCAGCTCGATTCCTGAAGGCTACTGAGCGTGAAGGTTTTGGCGACAATCTTTTCCGTGACTGGAGATATGATGTGGAGGGAAATCCCAAAAAGGATTTTGTCCTGAACGATCCCACGTACAGCGGCAAAATCTTGGTTTCCGGAAGGAATTTCGGTTCTGGATCTAGCCGTGAGCATGCCGTTTGGGCGCTTTATGATTACGGTTTCAGATGTGTAGTTTCTAGCTTTTTTGCAGATATTTTCAAAAATAACTGCCTAAATATCGGAGTGTTGCCTGTGACGGTTTCTCCGCTATTCGCAGATAAATTGCTGGAAACGATTACTGCTAATCCTGCTGCGACTATCACAGTAGATATTCCTTCACAGAAGATCACTTTGGATACCACTGGAGATTCAGAGTCTTTTGATATCAATGAATACAAGAAAGATAACATGCAAAATGGCTTCGACGACATCGACTATTTATTGAATATGTCAGAGGAAATCGACGCGTTTGCAGCGGATAAATAAGTGAAAATGACCGCAGGGAAGCGCATTGAAATAATGGATACAACGCTGAGGGATGGTGAGCAGACCTCGAGCGTTTCTTTTTTGCCTTCTGAAAAGCTGCAGATCGCTAAACTTTTGCTGGATGAATTGAAGGTGGATCGTATAGAGGTGGCTTCAGCGAGGGTTTCAGATGGTGAATTGGAAGGAGTGCAGAAAATCACCCATTGGGCAACCGAGAAAGGTTACCTGGATCGTGTGGAGGTTTTGGGTTTTGTAGATACCCCTGCTTCGGTGAATTGGATTTTGAAAGCTGGTGCCAAGGTGATGAACTTGCTTACTAAAGGTTCTTATAATCATCTGATTCATCAGTTGAAAAAAACTCAAGAGGAGCATTTCAATGATATTCAAAGGAGCATAGAATATGCCCAAGAGAATGGGATTGATGTAAATGTGTACTTGGAAGATTGGTCAAATGGCATGCGTAATTCGCAAGAATATACACTGGCATTGATAGAATTCCTGCTTACGCTACCTATTAAGAGAATTATGCTCCCAGATACTTTGGGACTGCTTTCTCCGGAAGAAACAAGGAGTTTTTTCATTCATATCTGTACACGGTTTCCTCAGGCACATTTCGACTTCCATGCACACAATGACTACGATCTTTCTGTTGCCAATGTGATGGAAGCGATTATGCACGGTGCATCAGGAATTCACACCACTGTCAATGGACTTGGGGAAAGAGCAGGAAATGCTCCCCTTGAGTCGGTTATTGCTGTGATCAAAGATTTCACAGATCTTCAAATCAATGTGCAGGAGCAAAAAATCTACCGCGTAAGCAAATTGGTTGAGCAATTTTCCGGTCAGCATATTTCGGCGAATAAACCAGTGGTGGGGGAGAATGTCTTCACCCAGACCGCTGGGATTCACGCTGACGGGGACAATAAAAAGAATCTGTATTTCAACGATTTACTTCCTGAGCGATTTGGTCGCCAACGGAAATATGCCCTTGGAAAAACCTCCGGGAAAGCTAATATCCTGAAGAATCTAGAGGAATTGGGAATTTCTTTGGAAAAAGATGAGCTCGCAAAAGTAACTCAGCGCATCATCGAACTCGGTGATAAAAAGGAGCGCGTTACTACTGAAGATTTGCCATATATCATTTCTGATGTGTTGCAGAATAATTCCATTTCCAAAAATATCTTTATTGAAGGCTATCATATGACTCATTCCAAAGGATTAAAGCCTTCGGTGCAGCTGAGATTGAATATTTATGGGAAGTCATACGATGCGACCGCAACTGGAGATGGTCAGTATGATTCCTTTATGCGGGCAGTCAAAAAGATCTATAAATCCCGTAAAAGACAATTACCTAAGTTGACCGATTACCATGTTTCCATTCCTCCGGGAGGAAAAACTGATGCTTTCGTAGAGACTGTCATCACTTGGGATTATGGGAAAATATTTAAAACTAAAGGGCTAGATCCCGATCAAACAGTGGCAGCGATGATGGCCACGGAGAAAATGCTGAACATCTTCGACTCATTTAATCATACACCAACGAAAGAAGAATCCAAGTTTTATGGAAATGAATATCGCGCTGTTGCCAGGTGACGGCATCGGACCTGAAGTAATCGACCAGGCTGTGAAAGTAGTGAAAGCTATCGGCCAAAAATTCGGACACGAAATCACTTTTACAGAAGCTGTAGTAGGAGCCGCTGCAATAGATGCAACTGGTGAGCCCTATCCAGACTCCACGCATGAGATCGCTGCAGCTTCGGATGCAGTTCTTTTCGGAGCCATCGGTGATCCTAAATATGATAATGACCCCAAGGCTAAGGTTCGCCCAGAGCAAGGATTGCTGTTGATGCGTCAGAAATTGGGCTTGTTTGCCAATGTTCGTCCTACATTTACTTTCCCTTCTCTGGTGCACAAATCTCCCTTGAAGTTGGATCGTGTTGATGGTGTTGACTTTGTGTTCTTCAGAGAATTAACCGGAGGGATTTACTTCGGCGAACCAAGAGGAAGAAATGAGCAAGGCACTAAGGCGTTTGATACCAACGTGTACAGCAAGTTTGAGATTGTTCGCTTAGCTAGAATGGGATTTGAAGCTGCGCAAAAAAGGAGAAAGCTTCTGACTTGTGTGGACAAAGCAAATGTGATGGCTACTTCCAGACTTTGGAGAGAAACGGTGCAGGAACTCGCTCCAGAATATCCAGATGTGAAAGTAGAATATGAATTTGTAGATGCAGTAGCGATGCGATTGATCCAGTGGCCAAAAGCGTATGATGTGCTAATCACGGAAAACTTGTTTGGTGATATCTTGACTGATGAGGCATCTGTGATTTCAGGATCTATGGGCTTGATGCCATCTGCATCTTTGGGGACATCTATCAAATTGTTTGAGCCGATTCACGGTTCATATCCTCAGGCGGCTGGTAAAGACATTGCTAATCCTTTGGCGACAGTTCTTTCGGCAGCCATGATGTTTGATTATGCATTTGATCTGAAAGAGGAAGCTAAGATGATTTCCGACGTGGTGAACCTTTCTCTTGAAGAAGGCTATGTGACCGAAGATATTGCTGATGGCGGTACGGCATACAAGACTTCTGAAGTTGGAGACTGGCTGGCCGCTAAGATTTTGGGGTAATCACGATTCTTACAAAAACTAGAAAGCCAACTTAGGAATGATGTGGCTTTCTAGTTTAATCTATCATTTCTGATTTTTTTTAAGTCTACCACTTTTATCCCATACGCGTTTGCATAGTCTGCAAGTTTGGAATCCCCAGTTATCAGAAAATCACATTCTTTGCAGATTTCTAGAACTCCTGAATCTGTTAATCCAAGATCAAAAAAAGCTTGAGACTCCAAATTGGATTTTGACTCTATAAATCTCTCAGTTGATTTTGAAATCAATTCTTTTAAAACTTGGTAGTAAGTCCAACGATGCCCTTTTTGAAAGTTATTTAGAAGGTTGTCAACTTCCGTCAAGACATTTGGGGTTGTCAATATTCTTTCCAAGCTTCCAATTAAAAAAGTCAAGTTTTCAAAGTCAATTGATTCGAAAATTGAAGTTCTTTTATGGGTAGAAATTAGTGATTTGTCAATAAGGCCTACGACTAAAAGTATCAAAGCATTGGTGTCTATAAAAATCATTTTGACTCGGAAAACATGTAGATTCCAACCACTTCTTTATTTTCATCGATTTTCAGTCTCTTATATATTCTTTCATAAGGTAGAAAGCTAAAGACTGAAACTGCTGAGCTACCCCTGTTTTTATTTTCCTGTAGATATGAAACAACAACATCCCATGCCTTTTCTTCTTTTTTAAATTCTATTTGTTCAAGCCGAAAATCGGATTCCTGAATATTGATCAATTCCGCAAATTGCTTTTTCGCTGCTTCAAAGATTTCTTTAAGAGATAGTTCCATTTCTATTTTTTTCCAATTTATCAAATCTCAATTTAATTTCTGCCACATTGATCATAATAAATGAGCAATGCATACCTGAATCCATGATTCATTTAAATAAATTCTGATCATTCTGGACTCTAAGTAAGTCCGGTACTTTCGCCAAACTATTTGATATTTATTATCAAATCTCAAAAAAATACTTTAGCAGTTGGGTGGTTTTTTAATGCCCAAAGTTATGATAAGCTTGGGTTAACCTTTCATTTAAAAGTCCTTGTTATATTTAAAGTTCATCAATAACTTGATTACAATGAAATATCTTCCTTTAATTTTTATGCTTTTTGCTTTAAGTTTTGTTTCCTGTAAGCCTACAGAGAAAGTTGAGGAATCTTCTAAACAATGGTATAAAGGCAATCTCCATACCCATTCTTATTGGTCTGACGGGGATGATTATCCGGAAATGATTATGGATTGGTACAAGTCGCATGAATACGACTTTGTGGTTTTATCTGATCATAATATTTTAGCAGAGGGTGAAAAATGGAAGCTGATTCCAAAATCCCCATCACATGAAATGGGCTATCAAAAGTATGTTGAGAAGTACGGTGATCAGGTGATATCTAGAGAAGATTTGGCAGGTAGGATTGAAGTCAAATTGAAAACATTAGCAGAATATGCTCCTATGTTTGAAGAGCCCGGTGAATTTCTGATCATTCAATCTCAGGAATTATCAGATTCATTCGATAAGAAGCCTATTCATATGAATGTGACGAATGTCCAAAAGGAGATAACCCCACAGGGCGGAAATTCAGTTTCTGAAGTTATGCAAAGAAGTCTGGACAAGGTAAAAGCTCAGCGTGATTCCACGGGTGTACCTATGTTTTTGCATATCAACCACCCTAATTTTATCTGGGCAATTACGCCTGAGGATATTATTGCTTTGGATGGTGAGCGATTTTTCGAAGTGTATAATGGTCACCCACTCGTTCATAATTATGGCGATTCACTTCGTCCAGGCATGGAGGCTCTTTGGGATCAAGTTCAGGTAGCTTATCTGGAAGATGAGAAGCCACTACTATATGGTTTGGCGGTGGACGATTCACATAATTACCATGTTTTCGATCAAAATAGCAGTAATCCAGGCAGAGGGTGGGTAATGGTTTTGGCGGAAAGTTTGGATCCGGCTTCTCTCGTTGAAGCAATGGAGCTTGGAGATTTTTACTCCAGCACTGGAGTGACTTTGGAGTCTATTGATTTTGATGGGGAAGTGCTCAATGTTGACGTTAAACCCGAAGAGGGAATCACTTATACAATTCAGTTTTTTGGCACAAAGAAATCTAACCCTGAATCTACTGGTGTATTGCTGGATGAGGAGAATGGGGAAAAAGCATCTTACAGCCTAGAGGCAGATGATATGTACGTCCGTGCTAAAATCATTTCTTCCAAACCGAAAGAAAATCCATATCAGTTAGGCGATATGGAAGTTGCCTGGACACAGCCAGTAAAGCAGTATTGATTAAATTCTTGAGTACTTCGTGGATTTGAGCGAACTTGGGCATATTCTCAAATCAGAAATCATTTATTCCTTGCAATCACGCCCATTTTCCTACCTTTTTTCCATTTCCTACTACGGTGCCCGATATAAAGGCTGGGCACCTCAACCTAATCAGCTGACTGTGCAGCGGAGATTGGAGCGAGTACTGCGACATGTGCTCAGTCATGAGGATTTTTCTCTGATCGGAGCTAGCAGAACGGACTCGGGGGTTTCTTGTGTTGGGGGATTTGTACAGATTTTCCTTCGGGAAAAAGTAGATATGAATTCCTTATTGCCAGAATTCAATGCGCATCTTCCACAGGATATTCAACTAAATTCAGTGCAAGACGTGAGTGCTAACTTCAATCTGATCCAGTCAGTCAGCCAGAAAACCTACCGCTATTATTTCTCAAACTCCAAAGATTTCCATCCTTTTGCTTCAGCTTTGATAGTCAATGTAGCAGGAAAGTTGAATTGGGAATCCATGGAGGAAGCGTGTCAAATGTTTGTCGGAAATCATGACTTCCGAGCGTTTTGCAAGCCTTCGGAAAACAAGACTGATTATAAACGAGAGGTACTTTCGGCTGGTATTTTTACATCAAAAGAATTTCTCGGGCAGTTTTTTCCACAGAAAATTTATTACTTCGAAATCACTGGATCAGGTTTTCTTCATCATCAAGTGCGGATGGTGATGTCTGCCATTTGGCAAATAGGCAAAGGAGAAATAGATTTATCAGAAATCTCTGCTCGGTTTGAATCCCCTGAGGGTTTTGAGAAATTACCTCCAGCACCAGTGAATGGATTGGTGCTTTGGGAAACGATCTTACGGAATTTATGAGAGATGAATTTTTGGTTGCGTCGCTGCGCCGTTTCGAGATAAAAAAAACTCAAAGCTTTAACTCAAACACATAATCATCCATCACATAACCATTTCCTATGTCGATGATTTCCTCTTTAATCTTAATAAAGCCCAAGTATTCGTAGAAGTCAATCGCTCCTTGATTGTATTTATTGACGTTTAGCAGCAGACTGGTCTGCTCATTTTCCAAAGCAATTTCTTTGATTGCATTGATCAATTTCTTTCCAATGCCTTTCCCTTGAGCGGTTGGCAAAATGTAGATCTTATGGATTTTTGTCTTCCCGGGTTCCTGATTGAGTTCAAAACCTGCGAACCCCAATTTCTCCCCATCCTCATCAGCAAAATGAAAATGATATTCATCACTTGCCTGCTGCTCAAGTGTCTCCAAGCTATACATCCACTTGAGCATGTAATCAATTTGTTCTGGGTTGAGAATGTTTTTAAAAGTATCTGGCCAAGTTCGATGTGCTATGGATTGAACATGGATTAGCTCTCTTTTTTGGGCAGGAACGATAGTTACCATTTTTAAGATTAGTTGAAACAGGTATAAAAGTAAGAAAACCGACCTTTAAGATAAAAGATCGGTCTTGATGAGGAGTAATGTTGAAGATTTTTATACTTTTTTAGGTTCTGGATGTATATAGCCTTTTCTGTAAGGTCTTCTCAATCTTTCGGTCGCTTCTTTATCGCCAATTACTGTCATGCTCTTTGGATCGTATTTCAACGCTCGACCGCCCAAGTCCATGGAAATATTAGCCAGAATACATGATGCTGTAGAAATATGCCCATCTTCAATGTCAGCAACAGGCAGTGAGTTATTTTGGATCGCTTTCAACCAATCCTGCATGTGGAGTCGAGTGGCTGGAGCTGCATTCAGCTCGATATCAGGCTCATTCAAATCTTCTGGATATTTCTCTCGTTCGAAAAGGCAATCAAAATGTATCGGCTTTTCATCCTTATCTAATGGAGTGTAATCTGCCTGCATAGTACTTCCAGCCAGCATTCCTTTTTCACCAAAAATTTTAAAGGCCCATGGATACTCGGGGTCGTCTGGATTTCCCCAAGTTCGGTGTTGCCAAACTACATTGAGCTCTGGATATTCGAAAATTGCTGATTGCGTATCTGAAATATTTGATTTCCCCTCTTTCTGAACAAAGATTCCGCCAGTGGAAGTGATCTGGGTTGGCCAGCCAAGTTTAAGCATCCATCGAACAGTATCCAGCATATGCACACACATATCACCTGTGATGCCATTTCCATATTCCATAAATGTTCTCCACCAACGTCTATGTGGTAAACCATCGTATGGTCTCATTGGAGCAGGGCCTGTCCAAAGGTCATAATTTAAAAAATCCGGAATGGGCTCGACTGGCGGATTGCCATTGGCACGCATGTGAAAATAGCAGCAAACTTCCACATGAGAAATCTTGCCTAGCTTTCCTGTGTCAATGATCTGCTCCTTTGCATCGATCAAATGCGGGGTGCTTTTGCGCTGGGTTCCTACTTGGACCACTTTTTTGTATTTTCTGGCGGCTGCGATCATCGCTTCACCTTCTATTACGTCAACTGAAATCGGCTTTTGCACATAAACGTGCGCTCCGGCTTTTAACGAGTCAATTGCCTGAAGAGCATGCCAGTGATCAGGCGATCCGATCAAAACATACTCAGGTTTTTCCTTAGCTAAAAGTTCTTTATAGTCTTCATAGAGCGCAGGTACTTTTCCTGACTTTTGGCGGGTTGCGACCATTTCTCCAGCAGCTTTTAGCATATTTTTGTCTGGATCGCATAGTCCGACTACTTCCACATCTGCTACTTGAATGAGGCGAAAAAGGTCTGATTTCCCATACCAGCCTGCACCGATTAATGCTACTTGTAGAGGGCCTTCTCGGTCTTTGAAATCCATCCCTAGAAGGCCGAAACTTGCGAGGGTTGCCAAAGCGGAAGAGCCTTTTAGGAAATCTCTTCGATTAAATGAATTCATAAATTAAGGGTTTGAGGGTTATTTTGGCTTATAAGTTACAAAAAGTCAAAACCTTAGCAACTAGAATTAGATGAATGGAAAAAGAATGAATTTGATAGCTGAGATTTTTAATTTCAAACTCAAACTTGATCTGGCTCCGGATGTGTATAAGCATCCCGATAAGGTCTTCTCAAAAGATCAGTAGCTTCCTCATCACCCACCACTGTCATGGTTTTGGGATCATATTTTAGTGGTCTTCCATTAAGTTCCATAGACATATTTGCCAAAATGCAGGATGCTGTGGAAATGTGACCCTGGAGAACGTCAGCAACCGGCAAGGTGTCTTTTTCAATTGACTGAAGCCAGTCTTTCAATTGTTCTCTAGTCGCTGGTGCCGCATGGATTTCAATGTCTTTTTCAGTGACATCTTCTGGATATTGCTCTTTCTCCAGCACTACTGGATAATGGATTGGTTCACCATTTTCCTTTCCTTCAGGGTAGTAATCTGCCCGCATAGGACTTCCTGCTAGCATGCCATTTTCTCCGTAAATCTTAAAAGCCCAAGGATAATCCTTGTCCACAGGGTTTCCCCAGGTGCGGTGCTGCCAGACTACATTCATTTTGTCAAATTCAAAAAGCGCTGTTTGGGTATCCGCAATATTGGAAATGGAATCGTTGTCCATATAGATCCCCCCGGTGGAAGTCACCTGTACAGGCCAGCCCAAATCCAGCATCCAGCGCACGGCATCCAGCATGTGTACACACATGTCGCCCACGATGCCATTACCGTATTCCATAAATGCCCGCCAGCCTCTATGCAAAATCCCACGATATGGAAGCATAGGAGCAGGACCAGCCCACAGCTCATAGTTTAGGTTTTCTGGAACTGGGGTAACGTCTGGATGGCTTCTATTTCGCATATGGTAATAGCAGCAGACCTCCGCATGGGAGATTTTACCGAGCTTTCCCGAATCGATTATTTCCGTCTTTGCTTGAACGAGGTGTGGCGTGCTTCTGCGCTGTGTTCCGATCTGAACTTTGCGGTCGTACTTTCTAGCTGCCGCCAAAATCGCTTCGCCTTCGATCACATCTACAGAAATTGGTTTTTGCAAATAAACATGTGCCCCAGCCTTTAGGGAGTCTATCGCCTGAAGAGCATGCCAGTGATCAGGTGTTCCTATCAACACATATTCAGGTTTTTCTTTGGCCAGAAGCTCTTTGTAATCTTCGTAAAGTGCTGGGACTTTTCCTGACTTTTGTCTTGTTGATACTAATCTTCCAGCCTCTGCCAACTGCTTGCTGTCCACATCACAAAGCCCAACCACTTCTACCTCTGCCACTTGTATCAACCGGAAAAGATCAGACTTACCATACCATCCTGTACCGATCAGTGCTACTTGCAGTGGACCTTCCCGGTCTTTAAAGTCCATGCCAAGCAAGCCAAAACTGGCCAGAGACATCATGGTGGCACTTCCTTTTAAAAATTCTCTTCGGTTTAGGGGATTCATAGGTTTTTGGGTTGGAGGAAAATAGTGCATCAAATTACAAAAAGCTCAAACAATGACAAGAAGTTTTAGGACGTGCATAAGTTTTGAGAGGAAAATAAACCACCCATTTTAATTGGTACTCTGAGTTAAGGATTACTTCCAAAAATTATTTGGCAGTCCAATCCAATTGCCTTCCTTCTTCCTGAGCTTGTTTATCTTTTGATGTACCCACTGCTATTCCGATAGCCATTCCAATCGGAAGTCCAATTCCTAAAAATGCCATATTTCCCAACGCAGCACCAAAAGTAACTCCTAAAGGGATTCCAAAAGCAGCCATTCCCAGAGCCAGCCATTGGAGTTGATAATAGTTTTTGGAAACTATTCCAAGTTCATTCTCTAGGAGCTTGAGGATGGCTGATTGCGCAGAAGTGATTTGCTTAATCAGTTGGGGATCTGGGCCTAGGAAATTATTCACTCCCGTCACGATTTCATTGATTTGGGACTCGGTGGCAGCAGGTATTTTTTTAACTCTAAGTGCATCTAAAAGAGAACTTAAATTATGAGATGCTTTGGCAAGTTTTGGATTTTCTTCGAAAGAGGGTTGTGGAGTGAGGTAGAAGAGGGACATGTTTTTGGGTTGCTATTGTAAATTATCCAAGTCATCTTGATCCTTAGGTCTATTAGAAGCAGTTTTGGCTTTAATTAAATCATTTTTATGAATTGTTCTGACTTTTAAGCCACCATCGTCAAATATCTTTGCTTGTTCAAAAGTTTTATTGAAGTCTAAACCCTTTACCGCCGTCATGATATCAATGGCTACCGGGGATTTTCCAAAGGAAAACACGTCCCAATCAGGATGATTCAAGAAATTTTCCAAAGTCATATCGAAGACAGGCATTCCAAATTCATAAAATGCATCTACAAGCTTTTTATAGTTGTTTTCAGTTTTTCGAACCCATAAATCCATATCACCGGTAGTTCTAGCGTATCCATGAATAATCACAGAGAACCCACCAACGAGTATGTAATCTACTTCTTGGTGATTTAATGCTTTTAAAAAATCGCGAAAATCATCTTCAAAAATATTTCCCATTATTTTCTGGATTTCATGCAGAAAGCAGATCTGTCCATCCTAGGTGGATTTTCTAAATCGTACCCGTAAGCTATGCTATTAAGGTACTTATGGATTCGCATCCTTTCTTGCCAAGTCAAATTCCTGTATTCTTCCCCATAATTAACTTGTTCAGAAGCATTTCTTGCTTTGAAGGCGGAGCGGTCGAGACGAAATTTTTGAGTAGAATCAGGCATGAATAATTGTTTGAACCTTACTAAGGTAAGAATTCGACGAAACTTCTTAATCACCCAACTCCCATCTTCCGTTTCCTGTCTTCCCGCTCCTAAAACTTCACACCAAACCGTTCTCCCAATTCAGTCAAATCCTTGACCACGGGATCAAGCAATGGAATTCCTTCTTTCATACGAATAGCTTCCAGTTCCCGTTCAGGATCTCCAGGGATCAAAACTTTTTCATTTCCAGGTGTCGGTTTGGCTGCACGGAATCGAGTGATCCAATTGTCCATGTGCGCTTTAAATTCATCTGCAGGACGGAATGCATCTACACGCATCGCTCCAAAAAAGTGTCCGATTCCTTCACCGACTGGATTGGGATCTGGCTCTAAGAATGCCACGAATGGCGGAACCCATGGTCCATAATTGGCTCCCGAAAGCACTGCTGAAAAAATATCAACGATTGAACCAAGCGCATAGCCCTTATGTGATCCATGCTCCCGATCGCCACCGAGTGGAAGTAAAGCTCCTCCGTCTTTTACGCCATTGGCAGAGGTAGTTGGATTGCCATTTTTATCCTGCACCCATCCCGTTGGAGTGTCCATGCCTTTCCGTTGCAAAATTTCCAACTTCCCATTAGCAGCCGTAGTTGTGGCCAAATCTGCTACAAATGGTGGTTGATCTTTGGCAGGTATTGCCACTGCAATGGGATTAGTTCCCAATAGTCTTTCCTGCGAAAAAGTAGGCGCTACCAGCGGACTGGCGTTTGTCAAAGAAATCCCGATCATATCATGATCTAATGCCTGCATGGCATGGTAGCCTGCAATGCCGTAGTGATTAGAGTTTTTCACAGAAACCCATCCTGTCCCGGCAATTTTAGCTTTCTCAATAGCTACTTTCATCGCATAAGGAGCTACGACCAAACCTAAACCCCCATCCCCGTCCACCACCGCAGTGGAAGGTGTCTCATGTACCACCCGTAAATTAGGAGTCGCATTGATTCTTCCTTTTTCCCATAATCTTACATAGCCTGAAAGTCTGGCCACACCATGACTATCCACTCCGCGGAGATCAGCTGAGAGCAACACATCAGCAGCCGTTTTGGCTTGCTCATCCGGACAGCCGATTTTGTCAAGCAAGCCTAAAGTAAATGAGTGAAGTTGTTCATAGGAATAGGTCATAAGTATAGGAGATTAAACTGGCAAATAACTAGTAGCCAAAGATAAGAAAGGAAATTTTCGAAAAACCCTAAAGGGCTGATTGCTCTGGAACAAGCAAGGAGGCGATAGCACCTTCTTTCAATGCATAATGAGAACATGTGATAAAATCAACCTCGATATACCGCAGAATAAATTCGATCAGGCTCGACGCAACTACAATCATATCGACACGCATGGGGATCATTCCAGGAATCAGCAGACGCTCTTCTTTGTTTTTGCTCAAAATTATGCGATGAATAGCTTCGTATTCTTCCACTGGCAACTCAAATACATGTCGGCCGGTGAGTTTGCATTGTAGCATGGATTCAAAGTAAATATCCGTCAGCGTATCAAAAGTCCCTGAAGCACCCACTAACCCAACTGGTTTGTAGGTGCTAATAGCCTCAATCAATGGCTGGAGTTTTTGTTCTAAATAACTTTCCAGTTTATCGATTTCTTCTGGGAGAATGGGGTCGTGGTAGTGAAAAAGTTCCAACAAACGCTGACCTCCTATTTCAAAACTTTGTTTCCAGAGGGATCCTTGACTATTGCCAATAATGAATTCCACAGAACCACCTCCGATATCCATCATTAGTTCTGTTTGACCATTGAGCGAGCCGGAAAGTCGGATGCCTTCATAGATCATCTGTGCTTCCTCAGTGCCGGATAATACTTGGATGTTTATTCCAATGGTTTCTTTGACCTTTTTGACGAATTCAGGGCCATTTACTGCATTTCGTACAGCACTGGTAGCAAAAGCAAAAACCTGATCGATGTGCTCGCCATCGATCAGGTTTTTGAAATGTGTGAGCGTATGAAAAGCTCGTTTTATAGCATCCTCGGCAAGGGTATTCTGATTGATGCCACCTTTTCCCAATTTGACAGGGATTTTCTCCTTGTAAATCGTCTTGAAACTTACACCATCTAATTCAACCAATAACAAATGAAATGTATTGGTCCCCATGTCTATCACCGCTGCCTTTCGGGTACTCATACGCTGCCAATTTTTTGGATGGGCGAATATAGAAAGTTATTTGAAATGAGGTCTTTCTACTTTTATTTAAATGCCCTTTTTTTTAAAAAGTCCTGGATAAACGCACTTCTAAGTCTAATGCGGTGTTTTTTGTACCAACTCGATTTGCGCATCTATATTTCTCGATTAGTACAAACACACATTTACACAAAACGCATTTGGGTAGGAATTTTTCCATAGCTGACAAAGCCTGCTATATTTGAGCAAGTCTAATAACTAATGTATGAGCAAGCAGGATAAACCCAATTATACTTTGCCAGGAAAAGAAGGGAAGGTCGAATTACTGAACAAGAAAAATGCAGAAGCCTTATTTGGAGGAGGTGAAAAACGAATTGCTTCCCAACATAAGAAAGGCAAACTCACCGCCCGAGAGCGTGTGGAACTACTGATTGATGAAGGGACGTTTGAGGAGATTGACAAATTCGTGATGCATAGGGCAAAGGATTTTGGCCTGGACAAAGAGCATTACCTTGGTGATGGAGTGATTACGGGATATGGAGAGGTTAACGGCCGACTGGTTTACATATTTTCTCAGGACTTTACAGTTTTTGGAGGATCGTTATCCGAAACCCATGCCGAGAAAATCTGCAAAATCATGGATATGGCTATGAAAAATGGAGCACCGGTGATTGGATTGAATGATTCTGGTGGAGCGAGAATCCAAGAAGGAGTGAATTCACTTGGTGGCTATGCCGATATATTTTATAGAAATACACTCGCTTCAGGAGTGGTGCCACAGATCTCAGCGATCATGGGGCCATGTGCAGGAGGAGCGGTTTACTCACCAGCGATAACTGACTTTATCTTGATGGTGGAAAACACATCTTATATGTTTGTGACAGGGCCAAATGTGGTGAAGACTGTAACTCAGGAAAATGTCACAGCAGAGGAACTTGGTGGGGCTTCAGCGCACAGCACTAAAAGTGGCGTGACTCATTTCTCTTGCCCAAATGAGTTGGAATGTATTCTGCATATAAAAAAGATCTTGAGTTACATGCCTCAAAACTGTGAGGAAATTGCTCCCGTTTATTCCTATGAATTGTTAAAGGATGAAAGCCGGAAAGAATTGGACAGCTTGATTCCAGAGAATCCAAATCAACCCTATGATATGCGCGATGCAGTGAGAGGTATTGTGGATGAGGATTCATTCTTGGAGGTACATGAAAACTTTGCAGACAATATTGTTGTTGGCTTTGCTAGAGTGGCTGGTAGAAGTATAGGCGTGGTGGGTAATCAACCGCAATCTATGGCAGGTGTATTGGATAATGACGCTTCTGTCAAAGCGGCAAGATTTGTGCGGACTTGTGATAGCTTCAATGTCCCGCTTTTAGTTTTGGTAGATGTACCGGGGTTTTTGCCAGGAACAGATCAAGAATGGAATGGGATAATCACGAATGGGGCAAAATTGCTGTATGCATTTTCGGAGGCCACCGTGCCGAGAATTACGGTTATTACCAGAAAAGCTTATGGAGGTGCATACGATGTAATGAACTCCAAACATATCGGCGCCGATCTTAATTTTGCCTGGCCAACAGCCGAGATTGCAGTAATGGGAGCTAAGGGTGCTTCGGAAATTATCTTTAAAAAAGAGATCTCAGAAGCCGAAGATCCAGAAGCTAAACTTCAGGAAAAAGTGGAGGAGTACACGGCTAAATTTGCAAATCCCTATCGAGCAGCTCATAGAGGCTTTATTGACGAAATCATTATGCCTTCTGAAACGCGAGTTAAACTAATTAGAGCTTTCAAAATGCTAGAGAACAAAGTGGATAAAATCCCACGGAAGAAGCACGGGAATATTCCTTTGTAATACATTCAATTATCAATTTCAAATACAATTTTCAATATGGATTCGAATACCTTTTTATATAAATACTTAAATAACGCCTCCCCAACTGGTTTTGAATCATCAGGTCAGCAGATTTGGCTGGATTATGTCAAGCCATTTGTGGATGATTATTTTACTGACAATTACGGAACCGCGGTTGCAGTCATCAATCCAACGGCTGAATACAAAGTGGTGATAGAAGCCCATGCCGATGAGATCAGCTGGTTTGTTAGCTACATCAAAGAGGACGGTTATATATATGTGCGTCGCAATGGAGGCTCGGATCATATGATTGCGCCATCTATGCGAGTGAATATCCACACAGACAAAGGAATGGTTCCAGGAGTTTTTGGATGGCCTGCTATTCATGTTCGGAAAGAGGGAAAAGAAGATGCCCCAACTTTGGATAATATTTTCCTAGATGTTGGCGCCAGAACTAAAGAAGAAGTGGAGGAAATGGGGATTCATGTAGGCTGTGTGATTACTTTCAAAGATGAGCTAACCGAATTAAACGGAAAATTCTATTCAGGAAGAGCACTTGATAATAGAATAGGCGGATACATGATTGCTCAGGTTGCTAAAAAAATAAAGGAGTCCAAAAAGAAACTCTCCTTTGGTCTTTATATAGTAAATGCGGTACAAGAAGAAATAGGTCTGCGTGGAGCACAAATGATTGCACACAAAATCAAACCCAATGCGGCAATTATTACGGATGTTTGTCATGATACTACAGCACCTTTATATAATAAAGTTACAAGTGGTGATTTTACAGCTGGGAAAGGGCCTGTTTTAACTTATGGTGCTTCTGTACATAAAAAACTTCTGGATCTTATCATTGCAACGGCCAGAAGGAATGAGATTCCTTTTCAGCGATCAGCTGCATCAAGGGCGACAGGAACAGATACGGATGCATTTGCTTATTCTAACGAGGGCGTACCTTCTGCATTGATTTCACTTCCCTTGAAATACATGCATACAACAGTAGAGACAGCTAGTAAGGATGATATCGAGCAAGTGATCAACCTGATGTACGAATTTTTGCTTGAGTTTGACCCCACATTTGATTTTAAATACATTAAGTAAGTCTAGGATTTAGCGTCATTTGAGCTGTCGGGTAAACTATGGGCATGAAATATATAGACCAACTCAAGCGAAGTATTTCTATTGCGAACCCTCCTCAACGGATCATTTCTCTAGTACCTTCTCAAACAGAATTGCTGGTTGATTTAGGTTTGGAAGAAAGAATTGTGGGCGTAACCAAGTTTTGTATTCATCCCAAAGGCTTAAAAAAGCGTAAAGCTATAGTCGGTGGGACAAAGAATTACCGGTTTGAAGTAATAGATTCTTTAGAGCCAGATTTGATTATTGGGAATAAAGAGGAAAACGAGCAATCCGAAGTGGAGAAATTGATGGAAATGTATCCTGTTTGGATGAGTGATATCAATACCTTGGAGAATAGTCTGGAGATGATTGAGGATTTTGGAAAAATGCTAAGCGTAAAAGCTAAAGCTGAAGAAATCATCAAGCAATTGAATTTAGATTTTGCTTTACCACTTCCTAAGAAGGGAACGGCCATTTATTTGATTTGGAACGATCCTATCATGGTAGCTGGAGTTGATACCTTTATTAATGAGATGCTGGGCTTTGCAGGTTTCGAGAATTTGATCCAAACTTCCCGCTATCCACAGTTCTCGATTGAGGAGTTGGTTGAGTTGAATCCTGAACACCTATTACTCAGCTCAGAGCCTTTTCCTTTCAGTGAGGAGCACGTTAAATTTTTTCATTCGCTATTGCCGAAGGCTAAAATCAAATTAGTGGATGGGGAAATTTTTTCATGGTATGGAAGCAGGTTATTGAAAGCAAGATCTTATTTTGAGCGCCTGTAGTGCAAGTATTTTGATAACATGAATATAATGGCGCTACCGCCCGTGAAAAAATCTAATTAAGCGAGATACTTTATTAAAAATTTCAATTAACTTTTGGGTTCAATTACTTTGAAAATTACCATAATATGAAAAATACAAGATATGCATGGGTGGCAATATTCGCCTTGGCTTGGTCATGCGGCCCTAAGCCAGCTGAAAATTCAGTTACCGAAACAGTTGTTGAAGAAGTTTTAGTGCCGGAAAACTCTCTTACAGAGGAGGAAAAAGCTGATGGCTGGATGCTACTTTTCGACGGAACAAATACAGATGGTTGGAGAGCCTTTAATGGAGATAGTTTTCCTTCAGATGGCTGGACAGTTGAAGATGGCGCTTTGAAAGCGCTGGGAAAAGGAGGGGATATCGGTGGAGACATTGTTTTTGCGCCGGTAGAATTTGAAGAGTTTGAGATGGAATGGACTTGGAAAATAGCTCCGGGTGGAAATAGTGGAGTTCTTTATCACGTGGTTGAAGACCCGAAGTACGATGCTCCCTACGAGACCGGGCCAGAGTATCAGATGATTGATCAGCTTGGTTTTGCAGATCCATTAGAGAAATGGCAATCAATTGGCGCGGATTATGCAATGACTGAACCTGATTACGAAGGTGCAGTTAAACCTGCAGGAGAATGGAATACATCAAAAATCATCTTCTCTGAAGAAGGTTCGAGCTATTATTTAAATGGAAAGAAGACAGTTGAGTTCGTTCCTTTCTCAGAAGCGTGGACGGCTGCCCGTAATTCTGGCAAGTGGAATGACTTCCCTGATTATGCTATTTCAAAAACTGGTTTGATTTCCCTTCAGGATCATGGCGCAGAGACTTGGTTCAAAAACATTAAAATTAGAAAACTATAAAATCGATCATAATTACAAGCATGCGAGATTTTACATAACATTGGAAATACAAATTATAAAAATATGAAAAAGATATTAGTGATGCTGCTGTTGCTGGCCACTGTGAATTTTGCCCATGCGCAGAAGAAAGTAAAACTATTTAATGGTAAGGATCTTTCAGGTTGGACCATTTATGGAACAGAAAAGTGGTACGTGGAAGATGGATTGTTGGTTTCTGAAAGTGGCCCAGATAAAGGGTATGGGTACTTAGGGACAGATGAAGAGTATGATGATTTTGAAATAAACTTAGAATTCAAGCAAGAGGCAAATGGTAACTCGGGGGTATTTATTAGATCTACTGTAGATGGGACTAAGGTTTCTGGCTGGCAAGTAGAGGTTGCTCCTCCGGGTAATGATACTGGTGGGATCTACGAATCATACGGTAGAGGATGGTTAGTGAAGCCGGATCCGGAAAAAGACAAGAATTTGAAGTTTGGAGAATGGAACAAAATGAAGATTGTAGTCAAGGGAGATAATGTAACATCCTATTTGAATGGCGTGGAGATGGTAAACTTCTCAGATGCTAAAATAGGAGATGGAAAAGGAGGTATTAACCTACAGATTCATGATGGTGGTGGGATTAAGGTTTACTGGCGAAACATTGTTTTGAAAAAGCTTTAATAAGCGATAAGGAATAGTTGAAATGCCCTGAAGATTCATTTTTCAGGGTATTTTTATTTTGCAAAAACTTTTCATGTTCTTTATCAGGGGATTATGAGAGTTGGGGATAAAACCTTAGATATTCCCTTGCCGCTAAAATAAAAAGGCAGATATTTGCACTCCCAAACGACGCAGACGGTGTCGGGGCTGAGCGGAAAGCGGCTCAAGTAAGTAGAAAAACTATTAATTTAAGCGGGAGGTTTTGGAAGTCAAAAATGATCTTTTACCTTTGCGCACCCATCTGAAGAGAAGGGGATAAAGCAGGAGGGGTTCAGGCCACTGAAAAACTTTAGAAATTAATTTGCGGAGGGTATTGCGG
>NZ_JAYEEY010000069.1:0-1358 GCF_035156415.1 Algoriphagus persicinus | reverse complement strand
GGGAGTGTTAGCTAAACTCTGTCCTTCCCTTCCCTTGGGGTACCCCAAGGGAAGGGAACTAATTAATTAATTTTCCGTAGTGATGTCCAGCTTCAGCCTTCCCTCAAATTTAATGGCCAGCTGCTGGACTGTCAAGCTCCAGTTGTGCAAAGGTGAACTCCATTTTTTCTCGATCCGGCGCGTGGCCAGGTATACGAGTTTCAACAGGGCCATGTCACTGGTAAACGCCCCTTTGGTCTTGGTCACCTTTCTCACCTGCCTGTGGTACCCTTCCACCGCATTTGTGGTATAGATCATCTTCCGGATGCCCTTGGTGTAGGCAAAATAGGCGCTGAGCCTTTCCCAGTTGCTGTTCCATGACCGGAGTACCACCGGGTATTTCTTCCCCCATTTCTCTTCCAGATCCAGTAGTGCCGATTCTGCCCCGTCCCTGGTGTCCGCACCATAGACCAGCTTGAGGTCACGGGCAAACTCCTTCTGGTCCTTGCTTGCCACATATTTCAGGCTGTTGCGGATCTGATGGACGATACACAGCTGGATTTCGGTTTTGGGAAAAACCGAATGGATGGCCTCCGGAAAGCCTGCAAGATTGTCCGTACAGGCAATCAGAATATCCCTGACCCCACGGTGCTGCAGATCACTGAGTACCTGTAACCAAAAGTTGGCTCCCTCGCTTTCAGACAGATACATCCCCAGGATTTCCTTTCTCCCGGATTTGTTGATCCCAAGCACATTGTAAAGTGCCTTGTGCCTCACCTTTCCTTCTTCCCGCACCTTGAAGTGCATGGCGTCCAGCCACACGATGCAGTAAACCTCCTCCAATGGACGGTTCTGCCATTCTTTTACCCGGGGGATCACACGGTCTGTGATCTCGCTGATCACGTGGGTGGAGACTTCCGTATCATACATTTCCCTGATATGCGAGGAGATGTCACGCAGGCTGCTGCCCATCCCGTAAAGGGCGATGATCTGGTCCTCCAGGTTGTCCGCCAGAATACGCTGGCGCTTCTCTATGATCTTGGGTTCAAAGCTGCTGTGACGGTCCTCAGGGGTGTCAATGGTGACTTCGCCAACATTGCTTTTGACAGTCTTGCTACCCCTGCCGTTCCGCTTGTTGCCCGATGAACGGCCTTTCTCCCCATCCCGGAGGTGTTCCTCCATCTCCGCCTGAAGTGCCTCTTCCAAAAACTCTTTCAGCACTGGTGCCAAGGCTCCGTTTTTGCCGAACAGGTTTTCTCCTGATAAAAACTGGTCTAATACTTTCTTCTTGAATGTCGATTCTTGTTCTTTCATACTGCTCTATCTTATAAACTTTAACTTAAATTCAAAGTCTTAGACAGAGTTTAGATTACAGTCTC
>NZ_JAYEEY010000068.1:0-1992 GCF_035156415.1 Algoriphagus persicinus | reverse complement strand
GGGTGCGGTCAGTTCCTTGGATAAATTTCATATAAAAAGATACAAAAATCACCCCATAAGTCCCATCGGGATAGTGGGTATTTTTAGTGAAATTTTGAATGAGTTTTTAGACAGTCTGACGGTTTCGGGCTTGGCGAAGGTGGCGATTTTCACCACAAATGTTGATGCGGAGAACCAAACTTTGATTAACCACTAATGTGTCTGCGGAGCACTGAACCGCCACTTTTGCCAAACCCGTGTTATGCCTTCGCCCTTCTTTCATTCGTTGTTGTAGTTGATTTCAAATGTTTTAAATCCAATCTGTTTTCCTTCTACTTGTCCCCAGAAATATTTTGTTTTGTTACCAAATTTGTCATATTCAAACCCATACCATTCCAAGCATTTTCCGTTGCTGTCTTTTCTAATATAGTAAGTTAGATTTTTATTATTGTCATAAACTCTTTCTTCTGTCTTGACTGTCGAACCGTTTAGGATATATTTCCAGATTTCTTTTTTGCCTTCATACTGATATAAGTGTTTCTCTTTTTCTTTTCCCTTGTCGTCAGTTATTATCTTTTCTAATAGTCGGTTTGCAGAGTCAAATTTTTTGTAATGGTTTTCGTAAAGCCTTTCTTGGTCGTTAAACCTTTTTTCAGAATGGTCAAGTAAATTTTCGACAGTCCTATGAATTATTTTACCGTCACTGTCCTTAGCCAACCAAATTTTTAAATTATTCTCAGGTTGTTCAATTATTTCTGTCCAGTCATAGATTGAACCGTCAACAGTTCTTTCAATTGTCTTGATTTGAGTGTTGTTCGTGTCATATGTATATTCTAAACTTCCTTGAAATTGATTGTCGTTTGAAAAGTCAGTTGTCTTTATGCAATTTTCTTTCTCGTCATACTCAAAAGTCTTGTAATATTTCAAGTTTCCCGAGTTGTCCTTGAAGATTTGTTTTGTTAGAAGCCCCAAGCTATTATAAACGAATTCTTCTACAGAAATCGTCTTGCCGTTTTTGTCCTTTAATATTTCAGATTTTATTCTCAATTGTGTCGTCTTTTAGGGTGAGGCATAACGTGATTCAGCTTGGAAACTACGGGCATTCGGAGCCGTTATCTTCCAGCCTACTCCTAACTTTTTAAAAAACTGATTTTCACTTTTACTCGGCACCGCCCGCTGGATCCAAGGTGATGTTGTGAGTAGTTTTTAAGTCTACAATTTTTTTTCGAAGTCGTTTGAAATAATATATCCAAAATGCAATTGTTCCAAGCGGTAAGCTCAACTTGTACCAAGCTGGGTCTAACTTGTGTGGGGGATTGAAATGTGTCACAGGTCTCAATATTTTAAAGTCATAGATGTCGGCAAGGAAGTTATAATGAAAACCAACTGTCCCAAAAAATATCAAGAAAAACCAAAAAAGTCTGTTGTCAACTTTGATTAATAATAGCATAACCAATGTAATTAATCCAAGGCCTGCAATTGTCATTGAACTGTAATATAGGAAGTCACCGACTTTATTGTTCCAAATGTCAGCCTGAACTTTGTCGGTTTGATTCAACTCAATTGTTATATTTTCTACGTATATCAGTCCTTGATTCTCTTCTGTCACGTTAACATATCTTGTTTCGTATCCAACTTTTGTTAAAACTAATTCTAAGTCCGGGCATCCAGTCGGACATCCGACAAACTCTCCAATTTCAAAGTGTCCTAAACTGTCAGTAAAAGTTTCATTAGCTCCCCACTTAATCCTTACGCTGTCAATTGGTAATTTGTCCAAAGAGGAAATTACTTTTCCTGTTCCTCTTACAACTCCTTCGCATGAAAACAAAAGAGTCCAAAGAGTTAAGGATAATATTTTTGTTAGTAGTCTATTCTTCATAAAAATTACGCACAACGTCAGTTCGTCTAAAAACCTTCATTTGGTTTAAACTGAGGCCTTTTTGTTGGTTATTTCGCTTGATTTTAGGCCGCTCTTTGAAAACTGCCTGAATGCCAGTCAAAATTCTTGGGTTC
>NZ_JAYEEY010000067.1:0-2008 GCF_035156415.1 Algoriphagus persicinus | reverse complement strand
GTGCGGTCAGTTCCTTGGATAAATTTCATATAAAAAGATACAAAAATCACCCCATAAGTCCCATCGGGATAGTGGGTATTTTTAGTGAAATTTTGAATGAGTTTTTAGACAGTCTGACGTTAGCTGCAACCCTAGCTGACACCCTGCAAACATTCAGCATTCCGACAACAAAGAGGACAAATAATTATTTTTTTCAAAAAAAGTTGTGTGTTTGAAAATTTCGCCTATCTTTGTAATCTAAATATATTGTATATGTAGTTATGGCTTATTCACTTTCCTTTTCAAAATCAATTTTGGTATTGGCATTTATTTCCGATAAAATCAGAAGAGGTGAAACCGAATACATCTCTACGAAAGTGATGTCAGAATTATTGAACATTCCCAAACCAACTTTATCCATCATATTCAATAATTTAATACGAGCAGGCATTTTGGAATCAAAAGAAGGAATAAATGGTGGGGTGAGATTTGCAAAGAATGCAGAGCAAATTACGCTGCTTGATATTTTACTCGCAATTGAAAATAAAAAAACACTTTTTCAAACAAGTTTTGAATTAAAAGCGAAAAGTAAAAGACCTGAGAGTATAAAAAAGGCTGTGATTGAAGCACTAAATAGCGTTGAAGATACTATGAAAACTGCTTTGACTAAAACAACTTTAAAAGACATTCTGAATGCAGAGTAATTTTTTTTGTACTTAACTAAATATACGTCATATGAAGTATATATACACTACAGCAACGACACTTACTATGACAATAATCACAGTAACGGCACAAAACATGTCCATTTTTTCAAAAGCGACCCAAAGCGGTTGGTATCCGGAATTTCTAAATCCGGTTATTGATATAATAACAAGCAACGCTGAACAGACCGAAATTTTAGACATTGGTACTGGCCCAGGAACGCTTCCACAAATGTTGATTAAGAAAGATTCAAGCTTACAAATAGTAGGTATAGACATTGATTCAGTTATGATTGATGAAGCAAGAAGAAGGTTTACACACAAAAATGTAACGTATCAAAATCAAAAGATAAATGCTGCATTAGATTTTCCAGACAATCAATTTGATATGGTTACTTTTTGTTCGGTTCTGTTTTTGGTTGATGACAACATCAAAACGAATTTAATGAATGAAGCAATGAGAGTTTTGAAACCCAATGGTAAAATAATCATCCTCACGCCATCAGGCAGGAAATCAATCTTATCATCTTTTTTAGAAGTATGGAGGTATCCCTTTTCGTTTAACAATTTCACCTTCCCTATTTGGAAAATAGCTACAACAAGAGGCAGTAGAAAATGGCAACGGCAAAAATGGTTAGAAAGTTATGCAAGAGATAATCAGTTGAATTACACAAGCACTTTGACATTCAATAACAATGCAACATTAGAAACAATTTCAAAACATATTAACAATTAAATACAAAAAAATGAATACAACAATTTGGATTATTCAAGGCATTGTTGCCACTGCTTTAACTGTATCAGGTTTAATAATTATGCTGATACCGAAAGAAAAACTGATACCTAAGTTATCTTGGGTAAAGGAATATTCAGACAGTATGAGGTATTTTATTTGCACCTCAAAAATTTTAGGAGCAATTGGTTTGATACTGCCAATGTATTTAAACATACTGCCAATGCTCACTCCTATTGCAGCTTGCTTTATTGCAATATTTATGCTTTTAGCAATGCGTTATCATTTAGCCAAAAAGGAATATAAAGATTTGCCAGCTACAATTATCTTTTTTGTATTGGCAATTTTCATCGCTTACCATAGATTCTAATTTCAAAATCAATTCTCACAAATTAATCAATTCTTAAATTCAAATAAAAATGACAACATCAATCAAAATGATTTCGTTGGCAATGCTAACGGTAATTGGTCTGTATCCCTCCGAGCATCCCATATAGTTTGGGCTAGGAATTGTAAGGAATTCAGTTAATCCTGTGCTGCTGCCAGTTTGAGGGCAGAAGTTGGTATAGGTCTTTTTGCTTATGGCTCTGGA
>NZ_JAYEEY010000066.1:0-2061 GCF_035156415.1 Algoriphagus persicinus | reverse complement strand
TTACAACATCATCCTCATCACTTGGATCATTATCACCAGGAGCATCACCTGTTGTAAGTGCAGTATTCAATATTGAGCCTGCATCCATGTCGCCCTGAGTTACCACATATTCTGTATTCACTACAGTGGAAGCTCCAGGAGCCAAGGTTCCAACATTCTGGTCAAGTCCTGTCAATGGATCCGTAACCATCACATCTGTCAAGGTCACATTTCCTGTGTTCGTAACTGTCAATGTATAAGTGATTACATCACCTACAGCGTCTACTTCAGCTCCATTATCTGTTTTCACAATCTGGATAGAAGATGTCTGGATTGCTTCAACCGTTGCATCGTCCTCATCAGAAACCTGAGTTTCACCAATTAATCCTTCAGCCGTAGCTACATTTATCACTGTACCGTTGTCTATATCAGACTGGCTCACTGTATAAGAAGTTTCTCTAACCACTTCCTGACCCGGTGTCAAAGAACCTATGTTCTCATCAAATCCTGTCAATGGATCAGTAACCGTTACATTACTAAGGGATACATTTCCGGTGTTGGTCACTGTCAAGGTATACGTAACTTCCTGACCCGCTGCATCAACCGTGGTCGGATTAGCAACTTTTTCAATCTGAATATTAGGTCGCTGAGTCGCTGTTACTACCGCGTCGTCCTCGTCAGACACCTGAATCTCTCCAAATGACCCAAGTGCAGTGGCTACGTTAAGAACAGATCCATTATCGATATCCCCTTGTGTCACTAGGTATGCAGTTTGTCTTACAACAACTTGATCTGGCACTAAAGTACCCACATTCTCATCAAGCCCAGTTAATGGATCAATGATCATGACATCGGTCAGAGTTACATTGCCCTCGTTGGTTACTGTCAAAGTATAGGTCACTTCCTGGCCCGCAGCAGTTACTATATTAGGATTTACCGTTTTATTAATTCCGATAAATGGAGTAGGAACAAAGAATTCAGAATGAGAATCTTCATTGCTCACATTTTCCCCAATCGGCGGCATACCAGTAGCAGTAGCAGTATTAGTGAAGAAGCCCGCATCAATATCTTCTTGAGTTAAGGTATAATCCGCAGTAAACGTTGAATTATTTGATACATTAGGAGCAAGACTAGCAATTGGTCCCCCGACCACATCTACAAGTGGATCCGCAATCATTATATTGGTAAGCGTTACGTTACCATTGTTTATCACAGTAAACGTATAACTGATAGTCTCCCCTGCATCTGCTCCATCATCCCCATTTTCGTCATTGAATGACCCACTCTTAATCAACTCAATGCTAGGACGCTGATTTGCCGTAATTGTCTCTGTATCGGTATCAGTATATTCAACTTCACCAAAGAAAGCTTCTGCATTTGCTGTGTTCTCAACCTGACCAATGTCCATATCTTCTTGAGTAATTACATAGGAAGCTGAAAATTCAATATTCGATCCAGGAGCCAATGTCGCAACTGAGGAAGGACTTATATCGCTTAGTCCTGGAAGCAGGTCGCTTACCATCACATCACTTAAAGTCACATTGCCAGTATTCGTTACATTGAAAGTATAGGTGATTACTTCACCCGCCAGATCATAAGTAGATTGGCTCGCTGATTTATCTAAAGTCATGGAAGGTCTTTGATCCGCTGTCACCGTTTCATCGGCGGTGCGTTCAAGCTCTTCGTATGATGCCGTTGCTGTATTGTCTACCTGACCTACATCCAGATCAGACTGCTCTATCACATAAGTGGTCACGATTACCGTGTCCGCCTGTGGTGCCAAGCTCGTAATCAATTGGCTCAATCCTGTCAATGGATCCGTTACCAAAATACCTTCCAAGGTCACGTTACCCTCGTTGGTCACCGTGATCTCGTACTCAATCTCGTCGCCTACAGCATCGTAAGTCTGTGGTGTCGCCACCTTCGTAATGCTGTAGTCAAAATTCTGCTCAGCTGTTACCGTCTCATCGTCTGTGTCGGTCACATCCACATCATCAGGATCTGTTCCTGTTGCGGTTGCGGTGTTGTCCACCTGACCGGCATCCATGTCCGCCTGAGTAATAGTATATGTTGCAGTGAACT
>NZ_JAYEEY010000065.1:0-2079 GCF_035156415.1 Algoriphagus persicinus | reverse complement strand
GTGCGGTCAGTTCCTTGGATAAATTTCATATAAAAAGATACAAAAATCACCCCATAAGTCCCATCGGGATAGTGGGTATTTTTAGTGAAATTTTGAATGAGTTTTTAGACAGTCTGACGTTTTGCAGCTACCCGAAGGTGGCGATTTCGGAGCGATTCACTTTCAATCAAGCAGAAACTTTGATTTAGCACGTCACTGTCATAAATGCACTGAACCCCCACTTGCGTGTAGGTGCTGTTAGCACTCGTTTTTCTTTTCAATTCGTCCATTTTGGTCTCTCCGTTTTTACTAAAAGTCCGTTTGCTATAAAATTGTCATCTGTTGTCAATTCTATTGTGTAGGTCAATTGTTCTTCTTCAATTTTCTCAATGGAAATTAAGTCAATGAACTTATTGTCTGACGGAACAAAAATTCTGTCACCGATTTTTAATTTAATTACTTCAGAAGTCTGTTCGTAGTTGTCGTTTGATTTTGTCGGGTTTACAGAAGCCCAATTTTTTCCTTCAACCCAAAATGGATGGTCGTCCGTTACAATTATTTCCCTGTCTGAAAAGCGAAGGTTTAAAAGCTTAGAATGTCTTACAGTTATTAATTGTGAAACTTTGGCTTTATCCAATTTGCCTGTCAAAAAGTTGAATGTGAGAACCCAATCTTGATTTGTAATTTCTTCAATCTTCTTAGTCGAGTTGTCTGCCAAAGCGATTTCTGTCCCTGCACCAAAACAATGAACATCTATACCGTCAAAGTAAATTTCAGTAATTGCTGTTTCATCATACTTCTCACCTTTATAAACATCTGCAATTTCAAATTTTATTGTCCACCAAGGTTTTTTATGTAGTTCGTCCCAATTATCTCTGTCGCTATAACCAAGTGGCTCAAACGAGAAAATTTGTTCTTGTCTTGTGTCTTCAAGCATTAGCAATGCAAATGGTTTGTCGTCAACATACATTTTAAGTTTCTTAACTCTTGAATTTTCTCTCCACGCTTTTTCTGATTTCACATAGCCATTTACAACGATAACTTTAGTTATTCTTGGGTTTTGAGGTTGAATATGATATGTGAGATATTCTCCAATTCCATTACCGGGAACTCCTTCAATCCAAGCTGTCTTGTAACTAAGGTCGTGAGCATTCCTTGCACTGAAGTTAATTCCCTTAAATGGTTTCAATTCAGAAGAAGCAGAAAGAGTGTCTTGTCCGCCACCACAATACCAACTGCAACCTACTCCAATTATGTCCCAATAACCTTCAATGTCAGTAGCACAAAATTCATAAAGCTTTTTTTGTTCTTTTGTAAAGTCTTTTTCATCAACTTTAGTCCCAACTTCTTTCCAAAACTTTTCGCACTCTTCTTGCTTTTTTAAAAACTCCAATTCTCCGTCAAGACTTTTGTCAACCAAGTAACCTAAAGNTTTTCATCAACTTTAGTCCCAACTTCTTTCCAAAACTTTTCGCACTCTTCTTGCTTTTTTAAAAACTCCAATTCTCCGTCAAGACTTTTGTCAACCAAGTAACCTAAAGTTGGTTTCATTTCTTTAAAAGTCTGCCCATAAACAGTCAGAGTGAATAAAGTCAAAATATATGTTATTATCTGTCGCATTGTCTGTCTTTTAAAATGAGTGCTAACGTTAAGAATATGGGGCGTTGGGCACTTCAAGGCTCCAAACTACCAATCAGCTATATATTTAATTAAATGTAATCATTTTCAACTTTAGCACTATCTGCCCAATGACCTATATTTAGTGTTGTGCCTTAGTGCTTTTTATTTGTCTATATATGGCCCAAGAAATTTGTCGCCATTGAAGTGTACTAAGTGATCAGGGTTATCCGCAATCCAAACTTCCGTTTCCCACGCAATTTCGGTCATAAATTGTCTAAACTTAGGTCTGTTTAAGAATGCAGTAACAAAAACTATTTCAGCCTTACAATCTTTTGTTAACTTTTTAAGCTGGATTAATCTTATAGAGGTGGCCATTTAACATCATATCAAATTCTGGATATATAATTTTTCAGCCTTAACCATTCTGTTGATCAGATTATGGAAAATGGTCTCTTTACTCTGAGACCGATTTGTTCTGTA
>NZ_JAYEEY010000064.1:0-2090 GCF_035156415.1 Algoriphagus persicinus | reverse complement strand
CAGAAACTCGAAAAGGCCTATGGAGTACGGGTCAAGGCAGTGCTTCATTCAGAAGCGACAACACCCATACCGGATTTGAGGACTTGGTTGTAAGCAAAATCTTATAAAATTACCCTTAACCTGGTAAAAGTTAATCGTTTACCCTTAACCCTTACCCGACAACCGACAACCTCCATACCTCTAATCGTTTAATATATTATAATTACATTTATAACTTTACAGGATTACTATCTAAGTTATAAATGTAATTATAGAAATGGAGATTAAGCTTCCTGCAAATCTTAGCGTACGAACGCATTACTTAAACAGGCTTAGGCCGTTTATCGGTTTTGATACACTTGCCGCTGGAAGATGAGGTGGTGTTCGAGTACCTGAAAAATATATACAACGCCATTGTCTATCGGGATATTATCAACCGCTATGCTATCCGAAACGTCCCGTTTTTGGAACAGCTGGTATTATTCCTGGCAGCGCATACGGGCAGTATTTTCTCAGCCAAAAAAATCAGTGATTTTCTAAAATCGCAGCGGATCAATATGGCACCCAATCAGGTACAAACTTATATCCATCACTTGGTCAATGCCTATCTTTTACATCAAGTGCCTCGATATGATCTGATTGGAAAACGGCTGTTTGAAATCGGAGAGAAGTACTATTTTGAAAACTTGGGCATCCGCAATGGACTTTGGGGCTATAGATTGGAGGATAGGGGAAAGATCATGGAAAACGTGGTATATAATCACCTTGGTTTTCAAGGGGTATCAAGTTCGGGTAGGAGTCCTGGGGAATAATGAAGTAGACTTTGTAGCCGAAAAAGAANTGGTATATAATCACCTTGGTTTTCAAGGGGTATCAAGTTCGGGTAGGAGTCCTGGGGAATAATGAAGTAGACTTTGTAGCCGAAAAAGAAGGGGAGAAAAAACACATTCAGGTTGCCTTGACTATCAACGATCCTGCTACCCTGGAATGTGAATTCGGGAATTTAAAAAAGATAAGCGACAATTATCCCAAGATGGTGATCACGATGGATTCCTTTTCGGGAAATACCCATGAAGGAATCCAAACTATGGACCTCCGCAACTTCTTGCTTTCTTAAAGAAGAATCATGGTACTAGTGATAATAGGTTATCAAGAAACCAAATCCAAGGATCTCAAAAAGTCTGATAATCAGGTGGTGTTTGATGTGAATGGAGTGTTGAGTAAGAGATTCTGTGCATATGGCTTTTGACCATGTAGGATTTACTAATCGATGGGAGGGAAAGGGAGTCAACGAAATAGGAATACTTGACTCTGTAGATGAGCAGAAATATTTTGATTCTACTGGTCAATCTCTCAATCTCTAATCTCTTAAACTCTATTCTTGTAAAAGTCGATCCCACCTATTTCCGCCCAACCGAAGTCGATCTCCTACTCGGAGACCCTACCAAATCCAACACCCAACTAGGCTGGACTCCAGAGTACGACCTGGCAGGATTAGTAAATGATATGATGATTTGCGATATCAAATTGACGCAAAAAGATATGCATTTGGTGGAAAAGGGCCACGAGGTTTATAGACAGTCGGAGTAATAATAGAAGTATATATATCTGCAATTACACCAGTAGGTAAATTTTATTTGGTTTTTGGGCTGGAAGACGGATGACCGAAGACCGAAGTTTGCCAAAACTGAATTTCCATCGGACTATTAGGTCGTTAAATCAAGCTACTGGTAAACATGCTGATAATCAAATAGAAGGAATAGTAAATACGAATTACATTTTTAAATGCTAACTAAATTAGAGAAGAGTAAAATTGCATTACGATAGTGCAAAAAAATTAAATAAACGCACTTCTATAGTGCAATAATTTTAATCATGTTGAATAAAATTCAAATCTTATGGAAACACTGATTATTAAAGTTGACAATAAGAAAAATCTTGCCTAGGCCAAGGAATTACTCCATAAACTCAATTTTGTGGTGGAAATAGCTACCGAATCTTCATCAGAACAAAATCCATTGACCGAATACCAAAATGTTGCGGGAAGATTGAGCTCTTTTTCAGGTGTAAACAAATTGAAGGAAGAAGGAACAATTTGGAACAGCTGTACT
>NZ_JAYEEY010000063.1:0-2121 GCF_035156415.1 Algoriphagus persicinus | reverse complement strand
TATTCGATAGGAAGATTAACCATTTTGGTGAATGTTGATCCTGTTAAAAATCCCCTTTTTTATCCTCCATTCAAACAATTATCAATGTTTTTCTATTCCTAATGCATAATCACGGTTAAACCAAATCACGTAGGTGTGGCATTTGTTCTAACCGCCACAGGCCATACTAGTGGTTTGACAGCTACTGCATTTTTTACGGATGCAAATACACAAGTTTCTGATTTAGCTCCTACTACGGCATCTTTTGGTGCTACTGTTATTTTGACAGCCAAATTATCCCAACAAGGTACTGATAATAGTTGTGGCGCATGTGTCGGAAATGGTAATCCAATTCCAGGAAAAATCTTAACTTTTTCTTTAAATGGTTCAACATTAGGAACTGGTACAACTGATGCCAATGGTATTGCAACCTATAATTGGGTGGTTAATCAACCTGTAGGAAATTATAATGGCTTAAATGGATTAACAGCTTCCTTTGCCGGTGACCCTTCTAGCAATCCTTATGCTGCTAAGTCTAACAATACAAATTTTTCGGTCACAGCTTCAGTTTGTACCCCACCATCTGTTTCAAATCCGGGAAACATTATTGTAACCTATGGCCAAGATGCGATATTCTCTGTTGCGGCTACAGGTTCTGCAACACTGTCATACCAATGGCAGGTGAATACTGGATCTGGTTGGAACAATACTTCTGATTCAGATGGAGTACCTACAACATTCACGGTAGTAAAGCCTATAATTAGCCAAACTGGTGCTCAATACCGTGTGATTGTTTCAAATGGTTGTGCACCAGATGCAACTAGCAATGCAGCGACACTTACTGTAAACCAAAAAGATATCACAGGATCATTTACCGCTGACAATAAGGAATATGACGGGAATACTTCTGCTGTAGTATTAACACGCTTTTTAAATGGAGTGATAGCTCCAGATGCAGTGACTCTAACCGGCGGTACAGCTACTTTTTCTGATGCAAATGCCGCCTTAGGCAAAACTGTGACTCTCACAGGCGCTAGTTTAAGTGGAGCTGATGCAGGTAATTATAATTTGACCTCTGTAGGCACGACGACAGCAAATATTTCCAAGGCACCATCTACCACAGTTGTGACTATTGAACCTGGATCATTTACCTACACAGGTTCAGCGATTACTCCGGCTTCTGTAAGTGTAACCGGAGCAGGTGGATTGAGTTTGACACCGGATGCTGACTATGCGAATAATGTAAATGCCGGGCCGGCGACAGCGAGTTATAGCNCAGGTTCAGCGATTACTCCGGCTTCTGTAAGTGTAACCGGAGCAGGTGGATTGAGTTTGACACCGGATGCTGACTATGCGAATAATGTAAATGCCGGGCCGGCGACAGCGAGTTATAGCTATGCAGGTGATGCGAACCATGAGCCGAGCATTGACAGTGAGGATTTTACGATCGGCAAGGCTAATGCAGTGATCACGGTTACCCCGTACAGTGTGACCTATGATGGCAATGCGCATACCTCGGTATTTACCGCGGTAGGGGTAGAAACAACAGCGGCTGATCTTACCGGGTTAATGGATGTTTCGGCAACGACTCATACCAATGCAGGTGATTACACGGGTGATGCCTGGACTTTTGCAGGAAACGGCAATTACAACGCAGGCGGCGGAACAGTGGATAATGCAATCGGCAAGGCAGATGCGGACATCACGGTAACGGGTTACAGCGGCACATACGATGCATTAGCTCATGGAGCGACAGGCACAGCCCTAGGCATTGAAGGGGAGACGTTGGCAGGACTTTATCTTGGCGCAAGCTTCACCAACGTACCTGGAGGCCAGGCAGACTGGACATTTACAGATGTGACTGGAAACTATAACGATGACGCAGGTTCAGTTCAAATCGTAATCGGCAAGGCAGATGCGGACATCACGGTAACGGGTTATAGCGGCACATACGATGCATTTGCTCATGGAGCGACAGGCACAGCCCTAGGCATTGAAGGGGAGACGTTGGCAGGACTTGATCTTGGCGCAAGCTTCACCAACGTACCTGGAGGCCAGGCAGACTGGACATTTACAGATGTGACTGGAAACTATAACGATGACGCAGGTTCAGTTCAAATCGTAATCGGCAAGGCAGATGCG
>NZ_JAYEEY010000062.1:0-2200 GCF_035156415.1 Algoriphagus persicinus | reverse complement strand
GATATGTGTATATTTATTTATCCAATGAAAATACAACTCCGGTGGAAGTTTTCTTTGATGACTTTAAAGTAACCCATACACCTACTGATATTGTTCAGAAGGATGATTATTATCCATTTGGCGGAACCTTTAATAGCTACATCAGCGGAGTAAAAAACAAGTATTTGTACAATGGAAAGGAAATCCAGGAGGAAACTCAATGGTATGACTTCGGAGCAAGAATGCAAGATCCGTGGTTAGGTAGATGGATGATTGTAGATCCGTTGGCACACGAGTTCCCTTGGCAATCGCCATACGCTGCCTTTGATAATAATCCTATAAACAAAATAGATCCTACCGGTATGGCAGCAGTTGATTGGAAACCGGAAGTTGATGAGAATGGAAATACAAGTTATGTCGCTGAACAAGGTGACAATGCTGCTACCTTGGCTGATCAATATGGATTAACTCAACAACAGGCAGACAAATTGGTAGGAGGTAAAGAAGTAAAAGCTGGAGAAACAAGAATATCAGGAGAAGAGGCAAAAAATGTAACAGGAAAGGATGTCTTGAAATTGGATCTAAATTCGAAAATGGCCACAGATCAGAGGATTATAGATCAGGCAGTTTTTGCAATGGATCACTCAAAAAGGAAAGGAGATTGGGGATTTTATTCCACTGGTTATTTTGGAGGAACAAAATATAAAAACGTTGTGAACGCTAGCGGTTCGATAACTATTGATGGGCAGTCGATACCTTTGGAGTTACAACTCCCTGTTTACAGATCTGCTACATTTGATGGCTCGAGTACATCCATATTTTTAGGGAACACCCCATACAGGATTAAACCTACAACAGGAAATCGTTTTCCACAGACAGATTTGCTTTTCTTCGATATGTACCATCCAAATACAAAAAACAAAATGCAAGATTATATAATTTTATCTCCAAGAAATGGAAGTGAAAAAATTTACAATCGACTTAATAATTAAAGATTCTATTAGAAAACATGGTTTATATCCGAGTATTTATTCTATTGATGATGATTCATTTGCATTCTTCCTGCAAGGGTCAGTCCATTATAAATGAAGCCATTAAGGTGTGTTCCGAACTTAAAACAACAGAAGTTTTCAAAGATGTCTATGGTGAGAATACACAAATGGGCATATACAAAATGGTGTCCCTTGTTGAAGCGGAGTTTAAAAAAGAGGGGTTTATGAAGAATGTGACTAAAGAGCATTACTTGCGACTCCTAGAATATGTTTATTCTAACAAGGGAAGTTTTTCTGAAAATGAACTAATTAAAGAATTCAGCAGCATATCGGGGTTACTTATAACATCTATTGTGATAGACTGTCCGTACGAAATTGTTGTTAAGGAGCGAAATAAATTGAATTCATCAATAGTACGTCAATTGGCAAACGCTTCAGAACTTCAAGCTTTAGGATATGAAAAAGAAGCGGTTATAAATTACATAGATGAAATAAGTGAAAGTGATTTTATTCATATTGAGTACAGGACCCCGGTAATAGTCATTTTGCTTTTTCATTTAGAAAATACATTTCGTTTTATGCCGAATTCTGCTGATAAGTGAGGAAAATGGTTGATTTTTAAATGCAAAAAGCCTGACATTGCCGGGCTTTTTGCATTTACAGTGCGGCCACGTTTTTCTGAAAGAAATCCTTGAACTTCTTTTTGGTCATGAAGGTGTTTATCATTTTAAAGACCATATTTTTTTCTTCGGGTTCGAGTTCAGCAATCAGTTTTACCTGTTCCATCAGGCTTTTATTTTCAATGGTCAAACAGTGAAATAGGGGGCAAAAAAATGGGCAGAGTCATTTAAAAACGACTTTGACCACGTGGGTGGCCACTTTTAAAACCGAACCTGAAGATCCGGATATTTATTTGGCAACCCTGGAAGATGATGCTTCCACCAAAGAGTATGAACAAACCTATTTCAGTCGATATGAGGAGATCACGCGGATCAATGCGGATATCTTTGATCATACAGATGATGGGATCGAAAAAACGTATTCAATGAGGCTCAGTGGCGCAGGGAATGAGATCTATGGATTGGCCAAATCATTGGCTGTCATGCCAGGTGATGTGGTGTCAGCAGAAGTATGGGCAAAATATTTGGACCCAGAATCCACAGGTTCGGCGGGAACTGCTTTTGCGCAATTGATAGAAGATCTCTCAAACAATGCATCATCAGTAGTGA
>NZ_JAYEEY010000061.1:0-2500 GCF_035156415.1 Algoriphagus persicinus | reverse complement strand
TCAGTACCGTACCCGGAGCGAAAGCGAGTCTGAAAGGGCGATTGAGTCGGTGGGGGTAGACGCGAAACCTAGTGATCTACCCATGGCCAGGTTGAAGGTGCGGTAACACGCACTGGAGGACCGAACCGATAAACGTTGAAAAGTTTCCGGATGAGCTGTGGGTAGGGGTGAAAGGCTAATCAAACTGGGAAATAGCTCGTACTCCCCGAAATGTTTTTAGGAACAGCGTCGGGAATTGTATGACGGAGGTAGAGCTACCGATAGGACTAGGGGGAGTCAAATCCTACCAAATCCTGACGAACTCCGAATGCCGTCATATAGAACCGGCAGTGAGGGCTTGGGTGCTAAGGTCCAAGTCCGAGAGGGAAAGAACCCAGACCTTCCGCTAAGGTCCCCAAATCTATGTTAAGTTGAACAAAGGTGGTCCAGTTGCAGAGACAGCCAGGAGGTTAGCTTGGAAGCAGCTATTCCTTTAAAGAGTGCGTAACAGCTCACTGGTCGAGCGACAGGGCGTCGATAATAATCGGGCATCAAACATAGTACCGAAGCGAAGGATTCGACACTGATTTATCAGTGCGAGTGGTAGGGGAGCATTCCAACGGCAGTGAAGGTCGGGCGTCAGCCCGGTTGGAGCTTTTGGAAAAGCAAATGTAGGCATAAGTAACGATAATGCGGGCGAGAAACCCGCACACCGTAAGACCCAGGTTTCCTGATCAACGCTAATCGGATCAGGGTTAGTCGGGACCTAACGCGAACCCGAGAGGGGTAGTGGATGGACAATGGATTAATATTTCCATACTAATTATACAAGTGAAGGAGTGACGGAGTGATGAAAGATCCGCGCGGTGACGGAATACCGCGTTAAAGGTAGTAGGTATTGGACCCATAGTTAAATGCGTGGGTTTAGCCGAAGCTGATAGTACTGAGCGTTTACGGACAATCAGATAGTGATCCTAAGGGCTTCCAAGAAAAACTTCTAGCGTTAAGCGTATAATTACCCGTACCGCAAACCGACACAGGTGGTCGAGGAGAGTATCCTAAGGTGCTCGAGTGAATCATGGCTAAGGAACTCGGCAAAATAGCCCTGTAACTTCGGGAGAAGGGGCGCCTCTGGCAACAGAGGCCGCAGTGAAGAGGCCCAGGCGACTGTTTAACAAAAACACATGGCTTTGCAAAGTTTCAAGACTAAGTATAAGGCCTGACACCTGCCCGGTGCTGGAAGGTTAAGAGGGGATGTTATCGTAAGAGACGCATTGAATCGAAGCCCCAGTAAACGGCGGCCGTAACTATAACGGTCCTAAGGTAGCGAAATTCCTTGTCGGGTAAGTTCCGACCTGCACGAATGGTGTAACGATCTGGGCACTGTCTCAGCCATGAGCTCGGTGAAATTGTAGTCGCGGTGAAGATGCCGCGTACCCGCAACGGGACGGAAAGACCCCATGCACCTTTACTGCAACTTAGTATTGGTACTGGACAAATGATGTGTAGGATAGGTGGGAGACATTGAAGCGGGTTCGCCAGGATTCGTGGAGTCACTGTTGAAATACCACCCTTTGTTTGTTTGGTATCTAACCCGTGTAAGCGGGGACATTGCTTGGTGGGTAGTTTGACTGGGGTGGTCGCCTCCAAAAGGATAACGGAGGCTTCCAAAGGTTCCCTCAGTACGCTTGGTAACCGTACGAGGAGTGCAATAGCATAAGGGAGCTTGACTGTAAGGCCGACAAGCCGAGCAGGGTGGAAACACGGGTATAGTGATCCGGCGGTTTTGAATGGAAGAGCCGTCGCTCAAAGGATAAAAGGTACGCTGGGGATAACAGGCTGATCTCCCCCAAGAGCTCATATCGACGGGGAGGTTTGGCACCTCGATGTCGGCTCGTCACATCCTGGGGCTGAAGAAGGTCCCAAGGGTTGGGCTGTTCGCCCATTAAAGTGGCACGCGAGCTGGGTTCAGAACGTCGTGAGACAGTTCGGTCCCTATCTGTTGCGGGCGTGGGAAGTTTGCGAGGACCTGACCTTAGTACGAGAGGACCGGGTTGGACTGACCGCTGGTGTACCGGTTGTGATGCCAATTGCATTGCCGGGTAGCTACGTCGGGAAGAGATAAGCGCTGAAAGCATCTAAGTGCGAAACTCCCCTCAAGATGAGACTTCCAACTAGGGCCGTCAGAGACGATGACGTTGATAGGCTACAGGTGTAAAGGCAGTAATGTCATAGCCGAGTAGTACTAATTGCCCAAAAACTTACCCACTGTTTGTTACAGTTTCTGCAAAGACATGTTATTAAAAAGTCCGAAGTCGGAAGACCGAAGACCGAAGAAGAACTTAAGATATTAAGTGGACGAATGATCATCCGGCAACGGACACCGGTCATCGGACATCAAGATTTAGGCGGCCTAGCGCAGGGGTCCCACCTCTTCCCATCCCGAACAGAGAAGTTAAGCCCTGCAGCGCCGATGGTACTGGGGTTACACCCGGGAGAGTAGGTCGCCGCCTCATTTATT
>NZ_JAYEEY010000060.1:0-6332 GCF_035156415.1 Algoriphagus persicinus | reverse complement strand
CTATTGCTAAAGAGTTAAACAGTAGTCAAAAAAATAGAGACCGATTTCAGGAAATCGGCCTCTATTGAATAAAAAAGGCTGTCTCCAATAATGAAAATCAATATGAGACAGCCACTTTTTTTGCTTTAAATAGACCGTGATGAATATCAGATTTTATAATCGTAGTGATATTTTGCTATCTTAAACTTGGATTTTGCATGCGAGATTCCATCCCGTTTCCTTCGTCACGGGACAGGTTATGACCTTGAAGAAAAAATTATAAACCTATGAAAGTCCTACAGATATTTTTTTTGATTACGTTTTCCATTTTCCACCACTATACTTTCAGCCAAACGGCTAGATACGATAGATTTGAACACGTGTTTACCAGTACGAAGGATTATGCAAATGCACTATATGATGTCGGCACCTTCGATATCATGTTTATATCCCCATCAGGACAGGAGAAAACTGTAAGAGGCTTTTGGGATGGAGGGAGAACTTGGAAAGTCCGATTTATGCCCAATGAAGTAGGAACTTGGACCTTCAAAACCACTTCTTCTGATAAGAGTAACTCGGGTCTCCATGAAGTCAGTGGCACTTTTGAATGCATAGAAAATCAAAGCGAACTGGATGTTTACCAAAAAGGCAACCTAATTCAGCCCAAAGGTACTTATCATCTAAGCCATGCTGATGGAACTCCATTTTTTTGGACTGCCTGCACGGCTTGGAATGGCGCATTGAAATCAACCGATGAGGAATGGGAGTATTACTTGAGTCATAGAAAAGCACACCATTATAACACAATTCAGCTAGTCACTACTCAGTGGAGAGGAGGAACAACCAATGCAGAAGGAAATGTCGCATTTACCGGATCGGGAAAGATCACACTGGATCCAACGTTTTTCGAACGTATGGATCAGAAAATTGAAGAAGCCAATAAAAAGGGGCTGCTTGTCTCACCTGTGATTTTATGGGCGCTACCTTTTGGTGAGGGCTCAGAATACAGTCCTGGCTATTATTTACCCATCAGAGAAGCAGTATTGCTGGCCAATTACATAGTGGCAAGATATCAGGGAAACCATGTGCTATGGACGCTCGGTGGAGATGGGAAATATTACGGTGATTTGGAAGACAGATGGAAGTCAATAGGTTCTCAGGTATTTGGAGCTGGAAAGCATCAAGGTTTGGTCACACTTCATCCACATGGAATATCCTGGCTAGGAGACTTGTATGAAGACCAGAGTTGGTATGATGTAATCACCTATCAATCTTCCCATTCCAATGAGGCAAATACGGTCAATTGGATCAATAAAGGGCCAATTGCAGACCGTTGGAGCAAACTTCGCCCTATGCCTATTATCAATACGGAGCCTAACTATGAGGAAATAAATTTTAAAATCACTGCAAAAGATGTACGAAACGCTTCCTATTGGAGTATTTTTGCTGCTCCGATTTCGGGGATAACTTACGGAGCAAATGGGATATGGCCTTGGCTAAGAGAGGGAGAAGAAATAGAAAATCATGGTCCATCGGAAGGAACGCATACCTGGAGGGAAAGCGTAGATTTTGATGGAAGCCTTCAGATAGGCTATTTACATGAATTTATCAGCAAATTTAATTGGTGGGTCTTTAGGCCTGCAAATGAATTGCTAGTTAATCAGCCTGGAGATAAGGTTTATAATCACTTTGTGTCCGTAGTGGCAAATGAGGATAAGTCAACAATATTGGTTTATTCTCCAACCAAGCAGCCTGTAAAACTATATTCTATCATCGGGATTGAATATAAGGCTCGTTGGTTTAATCCTATCAACAATAGTTATTTAGATGGCGAAGCACCTCAAAAAAGTCATATTCTTGAGTTTGAAAATCCACTGGATCAGGATTTGGTGCTGGTGTTGGAGAGAGCAGATTTATAATCCAGGATTTTAAATAAATGTACGTGGGTAATTTTTGTGTGCATTCAAAAGATTTTCTATACATCGGATGGCTTTTTGGATGTTAGACTATCTTTATATTGATAATACTCTGACTTTTTATTTTATTAGGTGATGCGATTTTTAGTATTCTCTGTCTTTTTTCTTTGGGTTCATTTTGTAGCCGCACAAAATCAGCAAGCAAATAGCATTTCCGGTGTCGTCATAGACAAGGAGGATTCCACTCCTGTCCAATTTGCATACCTGTACCTAAAGAACTACCCTGATTTTTCAGCTTTGGCAGATGAGCGAGGAGAGTTTAAGTTCTTTTTCCCTTCTCAGTTCATGGATGAAATTGTAGTGATCTCTTCTATTGGATATGAAAAGAAGGAAGTGTCAATCTCTTCGCTAGCAAAAACGGGGAACACACTCAAGCTTCAAAGGCAATTACTTTCTTTGAATGAAGTGACTGTGATGCCTGAAGATAATTCTATGGAGGAGATGATTTCGAAAGCGATTGATAATATCCCCAAAAACTATCCAGACAATCGTCACCAACTGAGAGGATTTTACAGAAAAGTATCTACGAATTACGAGGAGTTTACAAAGCTCGTAGAGGCAGCTGTGTTGGTAGAGGATGTTAGCTATAAAAAGGATGGATTGTCACTTCGAATTAAGCTTGAATCGCTACGACAAAGCGACGAATTGGGTGAGGTTGATTCTTCCATGTCAATACTGAAGCAGCGAATTAGAGAGCATATTAAATCAACAGGAAGTACTCTCGGATCATCAAACCAAATTATTAAAACCTATCAACATAATAATGGATTTCGAGGTGATGCTTACAATTCCAAAACTTGGTTTGGGAAAGACGGGGATCGATTTATGGGTATTCCAGAGTTGCCAACATACCGGAGATTTATGGGAGAGGAGATTGTGGGAAATGACACGATTTATCAAATAGCATTCAGCACTAAAGATCCTCCAAATGGGAGCAGCTATTTGAAAATAAACAGTAGAAACCATGCAATTGTTGAATATCAAATTAGTTATCAATCAGCTGAGTATCAGACTTTCGCGAAGTTTAGGGAAGTCGATGGAGTCTATTATCCGGAAATGATTCGCAACAAGGAATTAAGATTGATAAATCGTGACGCGGGCATACATCAAATGGATATCAGTACTATCTGGTTTGATGTTCCTATGACTGAGGATTTGAAAAAGATTCGAGCGAAAGATGCACTTGGCAGAGATGAAGAAGTGGAAAATAACAAATATGAACTTGATTCAAGTTTTTGGAAAACCTATAATTTCATCAGAAACCATCGGCTGGATTCAGCTATTTTAAGAAGTTTGGAAAAGGATAGAAGTCTGGAACACCAATTTAAGCGCAATGCAAAAGACTAATATCAATGTTTATTTCATGTGCTTTTTTCTGGGACTTATTGGTCTTTGTTCCTGCAATTCTGGAGAAAAGGGAGAGAGCAGAATATACTCTGTTGGGCCAGGCCAAATTGTATTGGTTTTTGAAGATAGTGTCACACAGCAGTTTTTTCAGCGACGGAAGGCAGTATTCAAATATTTAGATGATAATCAGCTGCCTGAAGAAATCTCATTTAATCCTGAAGCTGATTTTGTAATAAATACTTCAAAAGAATCACTTGATTTAGTTTATCGAGACAATAGCCAAGTAGAGTTCACTTTTTTTCTCGAAAAGGGAGATTCTATTCTAATCCAAGCGAAAGACAAAAAGCCATGGCTTACTTCCATCAGCAAAGAGCGCTCACCTTACGATTACAATCTGGAATTACTTAGAAATACTGAGCTATATGGTAAACCCCATTCAAAAGCTCAGGATTTCTACTTTTTGTGGAATGAGACAAAGGCGTTTCCCTTCGAATTGGAAACTAATGAGGATCTGAAAAGAATCAAAGATGAAGCCATGCAGGGATTTCGAAGAGAGCTGGATTGGCTGGATTCCCTAGCGAAGGCCGGTTTAATTACTGAAGAATTTAAAGCTTTCTACGATTCTAAAAATGGATTAGAGCGCACGAAATTGGAAGCACACGATCCTGAAAATTTGGTTATCAATACCCAAATGTCTATCAGTTCAATTCTAGAAATAGATGATTTTCAGCTAGGCAACAGAGTGTATTTGGATGAGTTTTCTGACCTGATATTAGCCAATCAAACTCAGCTTCAATCAAGGGTATTAATTGATTCACTGATTGCTGGAAATGAGTTGAATTACCAGGAAAAATCACTACTCTTTCATTATTTACAAAAGGAAATCCCACATTTATCCTTTAAGGAAGCAGATGAAATTCTTGAGCGATATGGAGACCGATTGGATAATCCAGCCCAGCTACTTTATCTGAATTCTTCTAACCAAGGCCTCATAGATCTGAATCCAGATGTTGAATTGATGGGGCTGCAAAAAAGCTTCAGCAGCTTTGAAGAGCTTTTAGACCAAAAAAAAGGAAATTACTTATACATCGATCTTTGGGCAGCTTGGTGCCTCCCTTGTATCAAAGCATTCCCTGCAACGCTAGCTTTAAATGAATCCTATAAAAGCAAAGGAGTAGAAGTGATATTTTTATCAGTTGATGATAATTATAAGTTTTGGGAGGAGGTCGCTGTGAAATATGATATCGCAATTCCAGAGCAATCTTTTGTCGCCATAAACAAAGAAGAATCTGAATATCTAAAAGCACTGGATGTAGCGCGGATTCCAAGGTATTTGATTTTTGATCCCAAGGGGAAATTAATACATCCAAATGCTCCTAGGCCAGAAAGCGATGAGATAAGATCATTTTTAGAAAAGATTACCAATCCGGATTGAATTCTTCCAGGATAGATTAAGCTTATAATTTATAGCTGTTTTTGCGTTAGAAAAGCTTTACAATTCCATACACCGATACTAATCCAATAGAGAGAACGCTCAGCCAAAATAGGATAGTTGTTATTATTCCGGAAGCCAGATTTAATGGGCTATTTTTAAATCGAAACTGAACTGCTGCATAGACGACCAGTATAAGAAGTATAGATCCAACTACGCCACCAGACAGAACCATAAACGCGGGAAGTTTCACAAAGGCAAAGGCAATTGCCCACAAAACCGGTAAAATCCAAGCTAAAAGGGCAACCCAGGTTTTTCGGGTTTTCAGGTCTTCATAAGCTATCCAACCTAATTCTCCGAAAATGTCTGGGAACAATCTTGTCCAATAGGCAAGCGTAGCAAAGACACTTGAAAACAGCACAAAAAAAGCTCCTGTGATATAGGCAAGCCTAGCACTATCTCCAAGCGATTGTGTGTAAATATTGGCTAAAGTTTCTATCAAGTGATTGCCACTAGGTATATCTTCATTGCCGTGTAGAATGGAAGCTCCCAATAAATAAAATGCCGCCGTAACTGCGGTATAAATAATCATTGCGACGATGGCATCTAAATACATGATTTTTATCCAGCCATTAGCTCGATCTTTCCATTCCAGACTCCCATCATTTTCGCCTGCAAATTTGGCATACCCCTTCTCTAGACACCAATAGGTGTAGGCTATTATTTCGTCACTGGCTACCCCAGTAATTCCAAATGCCCCTATAGCCACAAAAATCAATTCTGAGGGAAGCTCAAAAGTCAACCCGCTAAGTACATCCGATATAGTAAAAGCAAATGGACTATAACTGACTGCCACCACAGAGGCAAGTGTAAAAATAGTAAAGCCAAAAACCAGGAACATAGATGTTCGCTCTACTATACTATAGTAATTTCTGTAAATCAACAGACTGGCAACTGCCCCGAGAATGAAAGCCAACAAAGTAGGGGAGAGTTGTGGAATCAACATACTAAGCGCAATAGCTGCCCCGCCTATCATCCCGCCTAGTTGTATTATTTTGAAGAGCGTCAATAAAAAGGTACTCCAGACAGCCCAGTTTTTGGGTCCCGGTAATAAGGAGAAAGATGTCATAAGCGGCTGCCCAGTGATGATCGTATTTTTTCCGAATTCCAATTGGATAGCCACTTTTATCAGACAACTAACCAAAATGATCCAAAACGTAATAAATCCGCCCTTTGCTCCAAGCACTGTCGTGGCGATTAATTCCCCTGATCCAACGATGGAAGCTGAAAGGATAAATCCAGGCCCCAGAAACTTGAGTTTTTTAAAAATAGAAGTAGGTGGATTCTTTATTTCGGGCGATGTCATCCCCTAAAAATAGGGAAATATATTTCCGCAAGATACAGGACTGCGGATCTGAGCTGATACGCATTCGATTATAGTCCTTTATATGCGATCAGGAAGTATATTTTGCTTTAACCATTCTCTTCCTTTGCCTGATTTAAGTTCTTTTTCGCGCTTCATGGCATCTTTTTTAAGCTGGAAGAATTCAACATAAATAACAATCCACGGTCTGTATCGCAGCGTAAATCCTTTGCTG